>JAFGSQ010000055.1 GCA_016934535.1 candidate division WOR-3 bacterium | reverse complement strand
GATTTTTCGAACTTCGAACCCGACCCGACCGCGTGCCCGTACGCCACGGGAGAAATAGTTAAATGGAAAGACGGGCCGGCTGGGCCGGTAATAATCGGCGGCATTGGTCCTAACACATACAAACTAGATCGCGGGATTATATTCGACTCCGGAGGCGACGACGAATATTTTTTGGGAGAAAATATTTTTTCCACATTGCTGATTGTTGATGCCGCCGGAGACGACAGGTATTTTGCGACGTCGGATTTTTCGGTCGCCGGAACATTCGGCGGCGTCTCAGTCATAATTGACAGCCTGGGTGATGACATCTATCAGGGTAAATACGCCTGCCTGGGCGCATCGATATTCGGTATAGCTCTGCTCGAAGATTTGTCCGGCGACGACATTTATATCGGAGAGATCGGTTCTTGCGGCTCTTCGGCATGCGGAATCGGTGTTCTGATGGACAGAGCAGGAAACGACAGATATCTTTCGAAAGCGTATTCCCAGGGCTGCGCGGGGACTTCAGGCGTTGGTCTTCTCGCGGACCTGTCAGGAAATGATTCATACGTATGCAAGGGCGCTTATCTCGACGATCTAAGGTTCAGCCAAAGATATCTCGCGTTCGGGCAGGGATTTTCAATAGGTCTGAGGCCGGACATTCCCGGAGGTTTCGGAATGCTCGTCGACGGCGGAGGCAACGACACATACGACTCGGACGTTTTTTCCCAGGGCTGCGCTTATTGGTACGCCTTCGGAGGATTGTACGACGCGCTCGGCAACGACACATACACCGCTTCTCAGTATGTTCAGGGTTCCGGAGTTCACCTTGCGCTCGGAGTTCTTGTAGACAGCGACGGAGACGATACTTATGTCAGTAAATCCGTCTCTCAGGGCTGCGGACACGACCTTTCGACGGGAATATTAATAGACGAGGGAGGGAACGATTTTTATACTGCCGAGGGACTCTGTCAGGGAGCCGGAAATGCCAACTCCTGGAGTTTTTTCATAGAATCGGCGGGCGACGATTTATATGCCGTAAAAATATCGGAAAATTCGAGAGGATGGTCGGACACGAGAAGAGGATACAGGGGCACCGGACTTTTTATAGATATAAGGGGAAATGACTTATACGTCGGCATCGGAGGCGATTCGACTTCATTTTTGAGGCCGGATCTCGGGCTCTTTCTCGACATCGAGGACGGGATATGATGTTCACTTTTTTGTTTGTCCTCTCTCTCCCGATCATGCCGGTTGAACTCACTCCTCTCGACAGCCTTTTCGTCAGGGCTTCTGTCGGCAGATTCGACTGGCTCGATCTGAATCAGCCGGCCAGAGAATCTTTCGCAGAAATAGGCGATGAAGAGGTCCTTGATTTTCTCTGCGGAAAACTCGAAAACGCTTCGGCGAGGGAATTCGGAGCAATCATCGAAATTTTCAAGCTGATGAATGATAGAGCACGAGAAACAGTTTTGAAATTGATGAACGATCCCGACGAAGAAATGAGAATATCGGCGGTTTACATAGCCGGAGAAATGAAAGACACAACGCTCATAAAAGCTTCTGCCAACCTCGCTTTCGACGGGAACTGGCGGGTCAGATCAAACGCTGCAAGAACTCTCGGAGTTGCCCCCGACACTTCACATCTAACTATTCTTCATTTTCTTCTGCGCGACAGCATTCCTTCCGTCAGACTCAACGCCATCATTTCAATCGGAAAATTTCAAAACATACCGGATTATATAATTGAAACCGCATCCCGGCTTTTGTGCGACTCCAACCTGTTCATTCGTGAAAAAGCCGTCGACGTTCTTCTTGTCGAAGATTCAGCCGCCGCCGAAATTCTTCTGAGAAACAAAGATATCTTTCTCGAGGAGGCCGACCAGTACGTTCTTTTTTTCATAAGGTCAGAACATCCCGCTTCAGTGACGGTTTTGAACGATATCCTGCAAAACGCTTCCGATCAGTTAATACACTCTGTTTTGCTAAACGTGAGGCTGTATGCCCCTGACAAAGAGGAATTTCTGGATTTAGACATGTCTGAAAGATCGTCAATTTCACCAGCTGTTGCGCCTTGAAAGAAATCATTTTCAGAAATTGTCTGCCATTTTCTGCATACAGGCTCAGCGATATTCTCGTTCAGGACGGGATCATAAAAGACATCTCCGTTCCGAAAAAGATCACAATCGAAGGAACCGAAGAAAAGGATCTTTTGGGCAAACCTGTTTTACCGGGTTTTACAGACTGCCATACCCATTTGTCTCAGTGGGGATTGTCTCTTTCGGGACCTTATCTGGCAAACGCCTCCAACAAAGAGGAATGTCTCGATGTGATGGCGTCTTTCATTAAAAACAATCCGGCGTCAGATCATTATCTGGCGTGTGATTACGATGAAAGTCTTTGGAAACCACCCGGAAAATTCACAAAGGAAGACCTCGATTCATTGTCATCTGTTAAACCGTTGGTCGCGAGAAGGGTATGCGGACACTTGGCAGTTGCAAACACTCCCGCTCTTACGGCCATATCTGAAAAAGCGCCTTTTTTACAGGGATTCAGAAAAGATATGACCGATATTGAAACTGGCGTCCTTAAAGAGATTCCCGTTCTTAGAATAAACGAGATGTTCCCGCCCGACGATCAGCAGTTCATGGACGCCCTGAAAAAAGCAGTCCGAAAATATTTCTCTATGGGCGTCACCTCCGTCGGCGAGATAACATCGAATGCATCGAGAAAAAAAATTCTTTCGGCGCGAGATTTAAAACTGAGGTTCAGATTCGCCGCTGTCGAAAAAGATTTCATGTCGCTTTACCGGAATCAAGACGAAGGCATGGAGCACATAACTGCATTAAAAATTTTTCTGGACGGATCTATTGGTGCGAGAACCGCGGCGGTGTCTTTCCCATGGCTGGACACGGGAAAATCCGATCCCGAAGCGCTTTTGATTTCCGATGCCGACGTCATCTCGTACGTGCGTTCGGCTGTGGATGCCGGAAAAAAAGTCTGGATGCACGCAATAGGAGACAGAGCTATTTCGCAGGCTCTCGGCGCCTTCGAGGCTTTCGGAGATTACGATAAAAAGAACTTCAGAATAGAACATTTCGAGCTTCCTTCCGAAAAGCTCATCGAACGCGCCGCAGAAATCGGCGTCTATCTCAGCATGCAGCCAAATTTTATAAGAGCGTGGTCCGGACCCGCGCAATTGTATGAAAAATGCCTGCCTGAAAATATTCTCAAAAACAACAATCCGCTTTCAAAAATTGAAAAAGCCGGATGCAGGCTTTGTTTCGGAAGCGACACCATGCCTCCGGGACCATTATGGGGGATTCACGGAGCGATAAATGCGTTTTTTGAATCACAGAAAGTGAACCTCGAAAACTCTATTAAACACTACACTCTCGACTCCGCACAGTCTTTGGGCGATTTTGACCGGGGTGAAATAAAAAAAGAAAAAAGAGCCGACTTCGTCGTTTTGTCGGAAATACCTCGCGATACGAATCTCGACAGTCTGAAGATCGAACAGGTTTACATAGACGGCGATCTCGTCTATGATTGACATCCACTGTCACCTGCTTCCCGGTGTCGACGACGGTCCGGAGACCTGGGAAGAAACTATCGAACTGCTATCGATACTCGAAAAAGCCGGTTTCACTAAAATCGTTGCCACTCCGCACAGCTGGGGGGCTTCTTTCTATCACGGCAAGATCGAGCTCCTCGTGAAAAAGACAATGGAAATGCTTTCGGCATTGAAAATTGAAATGTCTGTTTTCCGTGGAACTGAAATCTATTTTGAAGATTCTGCCGTTTTCGAAGAAACGTTTCATTCCTGCCTCTCCCTCGCTTCGTCGAAATTTCTGCTCGTTGAATTCGGTTTTTTAAACGCTGTCCAAAGATACGAAGAATTCAGATTCAGCGCCGAAACAAACGGTTACGGAGTAATAATCGCCCATCCATGCAGATATACCGTTTTGGGAATGAATAAACTCGAGAACCTGGTATCCCACGGTTCGTTGATCCAGGTGAATCTGGGATCACTTTCTGGAAAATACGGCGGAGCCGCGCAAAAAAAGAGCAAAAGAATACTCGAAGCCGGAATCTGCCATTTTCTGGCGACGGATTCGCACGGGCCCAACTCTTTCAAAAACTCTCTTGCGGCTGAAATCGAAGAAGCAAAAAGAATATTGGGTGAAAAAGCGTTTAATGTACTGATGTCTGAAAATCCCGAGAAAATCTTTTCCGGTGAAAAACCTTCTTCAATCATGCCAGTGGAAATAAGGCTAAAGACTAAAAAAACGTTTTTCAGTTAAGTCAATAAAATCAGAAATAAAATAATATCAACCACGAAGTGAAGAAAATCATAAAGAAATATTTCTTTATAAAATTTGTATCACAAATTTTATAACTTCGTG
>JAFGSQ010000054.1 GCA_016934535.1 candidate division WOR-3 bacterium | reverse complement strand
CGAAGACATCGTAGTGATTTGATAAATCAACTTTCTCTGAAATTTCAATGAACGAAGAGCAAAAAAGTGAATAATCGAGTGACATGCTGTATTCTTCGTAAGGGTCCAAATCGAGAAGAGAAGCATCGTCTTTGAGAATATCCTTGGCCAGAGATAAAATGGAATCGCGGTCTTCTCCGAACGCTTCTATAAAAATAAACGAATTTCTTAATAGAAGATTCTCAGGAGACATTTTTTCATGAATCTCACGGTTTGGATGAAAAAAATCCGTCAGTTCGCACAGCGATAATACGAACCTTGAAACCCGGAGATTTTTCGCGTCTGAAAGGATTTTTTTCAGAAAATCAGGGCTTTCAAGAGGTCGACCAAGCATTTTGGCGAGAGCGGGGGAGAAAAGCGGAGGGGGTTCCGGGAAAAAGAATCCGGTTTCGGATTCTGTCGTTCTAAGGATTTTAAGAGCTGTTGTCAGGAATTCCTTGTAGTATCCTTCTCCGGGATGAGCGTATTCTGAAAACGGCATTTCCTGGCAACATAATTCTTTTGCCAGTATCATGCAAAAAATTGCCGTAATAATTTGTCTCATTTCATAATCCCTGATATAATGTCAAATCTTAAAAGATTTCTTACAGCCTTTCAAGTCATTTAAAAAGGAGGCGAATTTGAAAGTGAGGGCTTTTTTTTGTTTTGCCGTTTTTGTTGTTTTGGCCGCCAATCTTCTATCGGCTGAAATTCATAAACCGGGCGAAGTTATTGTAAAATTCAGGAATAGTCTGAGAGAAGGAATCGAATTTTCTTCAGTAGACGGAATAGTGTCTTCGAACATACCTGGATTGAACTCTGTTTTCACCGAATACGAGATTGTCGCATACAGACAGATTGTTCCCGATTACGATTATTCCAGGAACATTGATTACGGTTTGGACATGATGTATGTATTCGTTTCACGAGATGACGAAAAGGCCGTGTCGAGTGTCAGCGCTTTTGCCAACAACCCTTTCGTCGATTTCTGCGAACTGAACATCCAGATGGAAAAAGCGGGAATTGAATCCGCTTCTCCCTGGGATCCATTTTTGACTCCCAACGATCCGAGCTACTCCAGCCAGTGGTTTCTTCCAAATATACAGGCCCCTGCGGCATGGGATATTCAGACGGGAAATCACTCGCACATAGTTGCCATAGTTGATGATGCCTGCGAGAGAGGACATGCAGACCTCGCCGGTAACTACATCACCGGATACGATTATGTCAGCAACGACAACGACCCGACTCCGCCGAATACATCTTACAACCACGGAACGCATTGCTCGGGTTGCGCCGCAGCCGTGACAAACAACTCGACAGGAATAGCATCTATCGGTTACGGTATAGGTCTTATAGGAGTGAGGACTGAATTAAATGTTTCCGCAATTGTCTCGGGAATTAATTTTTCAGCCGTGAACGGCGCGGACGCAATCTCCATGAGCTGGGTCGCGAGTTCGCCAATATCATCCATTCAGACTGCAATAAACGACGCCTACAACAATTACGACGTTGTTTGCATTGCTGCGGCGGGAAATTACAACACTTCCGCCCAGTATTATCCCGCTGCGGGTGAAAATACTGTCGCAGTGGCCGCCACCAACTCCTCCAATCAGAAGGCCGATTTTTCGAACTACGGAACCTGGATAGACATATCCGCTCCCGGAGTCAACATATATTCAACCGTTCCTTTCGGATCATATATGTACATGGACGGCACTTCGATGGCTTGCCCTATCACGGCGGGTCTTGTCACTTTAATGAGATGCCAGTTTCCGGGAGAGAATAACGCGCAGATAATCCAGAGGCTTTACGACGCCGCCGACGCTATGCCTTCCTGCAGTTATTACAACAACGGCTACATGGGCGCCGGCAAGATCAACGCGCTCGCTTCCCTTCAGGGAACCACTCCAGACACGAATATAACCGTCACAGCTCCGAACGGCGGTGAAACCTGGTACATAGGTTCATCTCACAGCATCACCTGGACTGACAACAACGTAAATAATTTCGATGTTCATTACAGCACTAACAACGGTTCAACATGGACTTCGATCGCAAGCAACATCACCGGCAACTCGAGGTCGTGGACAATTCCAAACACTCCCGCAACTCAGTGCCGGGTTCGCGTCAGAGATTACAATCATCCGACGACAGTTTACGATATCAGCGATGCTGCTTTCACAATAGCTACGGAACCAGCTTCACAGTGCGACACGCTTACATACTGGGATTGGGGCACAGTGGGAACCAGCTTCAATTACGGAGATCCACCGGAATGGATGGGCATGGGAGTCCGTTTTACACCCACGGAACTGTCTCCTTATTCCGGAAGATACATCGAAAGAATAATCTTCATGCTTTCTGAAGGCACGAATCCCGCCAACGACGCCAGAATTTACGTCTTCGGCAACGGTACATCAACGGCTCCCGGAGACACTCTGCTTAATACGGCATTCACGGTCTCAGGAAGCGAGCAGTGGTACGAAATTGTCCTCGGGGCTAATCACGTTCCTGTAAACACTTCGGGAGACATGTGGGTTCTTGTCGGATTTACTTATCAAAACTCGTCTTCCTATCCTTTTCCCGCAAACGAAGGATCATTCGTGTCCAACAAGAGCGAATGGGCCTGGACCAACACAGGTGGATGGGAAAAATTGAGCACTTACAGCTACAACTACGGCTGGACGGTAGGAGCGGTAGTCTGCATGCAGAACGGCGTTGAAGAAATAATATTCCCAGGACAGGAAGTTGAGCTCAACATGAACGCAAGTTACATGTCCGGTGCGAATTTGGTCAGGATAGATTATTTTCTGCCCTCTTCCGGCTTTGTGACTTTGAAGGCTTTCGACATCTCAGGCAGAAACGTACAAACGGCTTTCGAGGGGCATCAGACTCCGGGTTCTCATTCCCTGGAAATGCCAACCGAATCAATGGGCTCGGGAAGCTATATCTACGTATTGACAACTGAACGCGGAAAGGTTTACTCTAAGGTTTTTGTTTTAAACTGAAAAGTCTTGATTATCGGGGCGTAGCGCAGCCCGGTAGCGCGCTTGGTTCGGGACCAAGAAGCCGGAGGTTCAAATCCTCTCGCCCCGACTTTCAGAAAAAAGAGGGAGCAACAGCTCCCTCTTTTTTATTTCAGGATTATGAATAATTTATTAATCATTGCCAGGTTTTTGAACGCAATATAAAGTTGCCACGGCGGGGGAATGATTTTTATAATGAATCATGAATTTATTTCAAAAAGTTCGTGGAATAATAATTGATTTTTTTAGAAAATCATATCCGGGAATGGATTGGGGAGAAGCCGGTCTTTTTTCCCTTGCGTTCGATTTCAAATACTCAAAACTCTCAGGGATTGGAATTTTTGACGACTTCCTGTCATTGAGAAAATTCGGAAAGCCGGAAAGTCCCTCCGGTGCCAAAAATTTGTCATTCAGCTACCATTCGAAAGGCTTTGAATTCGAAGTCGAAAACGGAAAGGTAACCTGCATCTTTATTGTTTTTCAAAACTGTTATCCGCTTTTCAAGCCTTTTAAAGGCAAATTGCTTTTCGAAGGAAAAACCGCTTTTGCGGGCACACGTATTACTGAAGAAGTTTTCACGAAATTTTTTCCCGGAGTATTCTGGAGAGATGAAGATGATGAAGAAACTATACTTTTTTACGAGTTCAGCGAAACAGAATGGCAGGTCGAGTTTGATAAAAGCGATCAACTAAAGGCGATCATCATCTGCACTCCGCCTCTCATGTCCGATTCGGAGGCGAGAAAATCATACGGCGTCGCAAAGAAATGGCCGCCTGAAAACAACATTTCAATGATAAATCAGGACTTATATGAAACATTTTAAAAAAGAACTCGGATTTTTCTATTAAATTCGGTTTCATAATAAATAAGACAGATGTTTACAACACGGCGTCATGTCAATAGAATTGACTTTATGAAAACTCCGCATTTCAAATTAGGTCAAGCGCTGTCAAAAATCAACGAAGAAAAAACGGGCAATTCTTTTCTTTTACTCGGACCTGATTTCGTCTCAAAAAGAATTTTTGTCAAGTTCATCGAGGAAAAACTTACTGATCCAGCGGGCAGATCATTTGACAGAATAGCAATTTGGGGAGACGAAAAAGACGCGTGCGACAAATTTATTGAAAACGCATGGTCTCTGCCTGTTTTTTCAAAATCGAAAGTTTTGATTGTTTACAATACCGACCAGCTTAAATTGAAAAAAGACATCGCCGATATAAATGAGTTGTTTGATTTTCCTGAAACAACTTGTGTCGTGTTTATTACAAACTCCGGCGACAGCAAAAAGTTTCTTTCGTCGCGCAAATGCCCTTCTCTTTTAAAAGAAATAAGCCGGTTTGCCGAAACATTCATGTTTCTCGACCCTTATCCTAATGAAAGACGGTCGTTTATCTCGGAACTCGAAAAAATATACGCTGTAAAACTGACACCCCGTCAAAACGCGATGATTGAGAGCAACGGCCCTGAAAGCGCAGCCGGCCTTCATCAGGTTTTTGAAATCATCGAAAGCGGGATTTTAAGCGGAACAGGCATAGATATTGAGGATGTCCTCGTGAAGAAAGACACTCTGGAGAGCGTTTCATACGCCGTGGGAAGAAGAAAACTGGGTGAAGCTCTTGTCAATCTTGAGAAAACTCTGAAGTGGGGACATAGAAGCAATGACTTGATAAACGTTTTGTCCAAACATTTCAGCGTTCTCAAAGCAGTTAGGATTTATTCGGAAAAAAATCCGTTTTTATCAAACGGTTTTGCTTTACAAAATTATCTTCTCAATGAATTTGGATTGTATATATCTCCCGAAAATGCCCCGGAGTACATAAAACAGGCAAAATTATGGAAAGATGAAGAAATCGGAAAAGCGAGAGAGATTCTGTTTTGCAAGACCATAGACGTCAGATCAGGAGGATCCGATCTTTTTTTGTCACTTTCAGTCCTGATTGGTGATATAATAAATATAAATATTTAAAGGAGTTTTTTCTATGTCCGAAGAGAAAAATTTTGAGGCTATTTTGTCCAAGATTATTTCTTTGAAAGAAATGATAAATAAGGCCGAACAATTTAAAGATAAAGTGAGACCCGATGTTTACGAGAAGGTGATGAGGGATTATTCCGAACAGCTGAACGAATACAATTCACAAATGAGCGGAATGGGAGGGGAGATAAACATAAAAATTAAAAATCTTGATAAAGACATAGAAGATTTGACTAAAAAAATCGACTCCATACAGGGTCAAAAAGAAGAAATCGATCTCCGGTATATGGTCGGGGAGATGCGAGAGGATGATTACAACCAGAAAATAAATACTCTGAATTCGAACAAGAAACAATATGACGACAGCTTGATTATTTTGAGCAAATCGAGGAACGATTTTGAAGAATTGATAAAAAGATTTGCCAAACAAGACTCCTTCACCAAAACTTTCGAAGAGCCCTATGAGATGCCCAAGAAAAGCTTTCAAACCGACGTAGACGCGGAGATTGAAGCAAAATTCGATTCAAAAGACGATTTTTTATCCGAGACAACTTTCTCTTTTTCCGATCAGGAAAAAATTCCGGAAAAAGAACCTGGAGAAAGCGAACACGAGTACATCCATTCCGAAGTAAAAACAACCGAAACGTTGGCGCAGGACGCTTTTTCCGGCAAAATTCAAACTCCGACTTCGGACGATTTCGAACCGATTAAAACGGTACAGTCCGTCACTGAAGACCTAATAAAATCAAAAGATTCGTTTGACGAAACTTTTGACAGCCTCTTTCAGGAAGACGACGGAGACACTGCATCGGAAGAGGAATCACCGGAAGAAGAAGAGGAGGAAGAACTGACTTCGGTAATGTTTGAGGCTCAGGATGACAGTGAAAATTCAATAAAATGCCCAAAATGCGGTTTTGAAAACAGACCGGACGCCTGGAATTGCGAAAAATGCGGATCACCGATAATTCTATGAAATATCTACCGCTATTTTTGATGTTGTCGGCCACAGTGATTCTTTCATCTTGCCGGACCACTGAAGTTACTATCAAGTATAATAAAATACACAGGTTTGATCCCCCCATAATAATGACGGAACAGTACATGAATGTTTGGGAAATGGTCCTCGTCAGAAAAGGCTCTTTTATTATGGGATCAACCGAAGGAATTGAAGACGAAACGCCTGAGCAGGAAATTTTTTTGGATGATTTTTACATAGACAAGTACGAGGTCACTTGCTATCAGTACATGCTGTTTTGCGAAGCTACGGGACACCAGAAGCCGTCTAACTGGCCGAACGGGATACTTCCGCAGAGCAAGTATTTCGAACCTGTCAGATATGTCAGTTACGAAGACGCTGCGGCATACGCAAACTGGCTTGCAAAGACGATACCCACGGAAAGTCAATGGGAAAAAGCCGCTCGCGGGGAAGACGGCAGGATTTATCCATGGGGAAACGAATGGACAGACCAGGGTGCCAGAACGATAGAAGACAGATTCAGCGTCCCTCAAAACATAGGCTGGCTCGGAGAACTTTCCATGAGTCCTTACGGAGCTTTGGACATGGCGGGAAACGTTTTCGAATGGACTTCGACATGGTACAACAAATATCCCGGCAGTTCCGCACAGAGCGAATATTTCGGAAATATTGTCAAAGTAATCCGCGGCGGTTCTTTCGAAAATTCCATTGAACTGGCGACGACGACATACAGGGGGATAGCTTACCCTGCGATATCCTATTCAAACATAGGATTCAGGTGTGTTTTTACTCCCCAAAACAGAGGAGATCTTCCTCCGACAATTCTCATATTGCCGGACGGAACAGTAGAATGGTGACTCCCCTCGACAGATTGCGCGCTAAAATGCTTGAAAGAGGCTGGGAATGCTGTGTTCTGACCAAAATTCTGGACGTTTATTTCCTTCTGAAGCTTGAAAACTTTGTTAATTTCATAGAGACAAAAGCGACTCTGGTTGTTTTTCTCGACGAAATAATTCTGATCTCGGATTCTTCTACTTCTGAAATTTTCAAGGGATTGTCTCCAGTTGAATTCAAATTCCAAAATGCATCCTGGAAAGAAAGCATTTCAACCGGAGGCTTGTTCATCAATGAAATCGCCAGAACTCTTCGCGAAAAAAAAATAACAACTGCGGCTATTGACAATCCTCTAATAAAAAAAGATTTAAAAGGCATTGTTACATTCAGAAACCTAGGATCGACGATCTCTAAAATTGCAATCAAAAAAGACGGAGACCAGATAGTTTTCATCAAAAAAGCTTATTCGGCGATGAACGGCGCGATCTTATCGACGATCCCTTCATTGAAAGCCGGAATCTCCGAAATTGAAACCAGGAATATGTTGGACTTAGAACTTCACAGACTGGGAGCGGAAAAAATCGGTGTGCCGACCATGGTCAATTTTTCAAACGGCAGTTGTTTTCCTGATCCTGTTCCTTCAGCGAGGAGCCTGCAGGAAGGAGACCTCGTCATGTATGAGATTTCAGCTGGGTACAAGTCCGAAGCTCCCATAGTAGGCAGGACCGCATTTTTTAAACCACCGGACCCGGAACGGCAAAAAATACTTGAAAGATCATTAATGGCTTACAGGAAAATGACTGAATGGATAGACGTGGGCAAACTTTCCGGAAAAGCTTCCGACGCGCTTTCAGACGCACTCGGCGAACTTGCCGAGTTTCAAACGAATGTTGCAGGTTTCGGACTTGGAGCTTCTTCCGATTATTTTTACATTACCCCCGTGAGTAACCATGTGTTCAGAGAAAATGAAGCAGTTGTAACAATCTTGTCACTTAACGTTCCCGGTTTGGGAATAATAAGGTTTTCCGACACTATTTTGATTTCGAGCGGGGAAAAATATCTGACACCTGGTGATTATCCGTTGATATTGAATTGAAACCAATATTTATTCTGGGAGATTAAAATGCTTAGGAATGAAGCGATTAAATTAATTGATGAAAACATCGGTAATGAAAACCTGAAAAAACATCTTTTTGCCGTTGAAGCCTGTATGAAAGGTCTCGCGCTTCATTTCGGCAAAGACGAAGCCAAATGGTCTACGGCCGGGATTCTGCACGACATAGATTACGACCTGACGAAAGACACTCCGGAACTTCACGGAAAAGTCGGAAAAGAAATGCTGTCGGCAAAAGGGGTGGACGACGAAATTCTTTCCGCGATCGAAAACCATTGCATGACTGAACCGCCTGAAGATCTTATGTCTTTGTGTCTTTACGCCGTCGATCCTTTCAGCGGCCTCATCATAGCATCCGCTCTGATGCATCCGGAAAAAAAGCTCGGATCCATTGACAGGGAATTCATCAAAAAAAGGTTCAAGGAAAAAAGATTCGCCGCCGGAGCGAATCGCCAGCAGATAATGACGATTGAAAAGACAGGATTGAGCTTCGACGAGTTTGCAGATATATGTCTTGCGTCCATGACTTCCATATCGGATGAACTCGGATTGTGAGACTGTCTGTGGCAAAAAATATACTCGTCACCAGAAAGATTCCCGATGCCGGGCTCGATGTTCTGAGGGGCAATTCGATCGAATTTGAGATTTTTCCTAAAGACGACAGGCCGATTACTAAAAAAGAACTGAAAGAAAAAGTGCCGGGCAAAGACGCATTATTGTGTCTTCTCACGGATAAAATCGACTCCGATGTGATTGAATTTTCCGACAAACTGAAGATCATAGCAAACTATGCGGTCGGCTATGACAACATAGATATAGAAAAAGCCAATGAAAAAAAAATTTTAGTGACAAACACCCCGGGAGTCCTGACTGAAGCTACGGCTGATCTCACTTTTGCCCTGTTATTGTCTGTCGTGAGAAGAATTCCCGAAGCAGATAGGTTTGTGAGAGAACGCAGATTCAAAGGATGGTCGCCCGAACTTCTGACGGGTGGAGATCTCAACGGAAAATACCTCGGAGTCGTAGGTCTCGGAAGAATAGGACAGGCTGTCGCGCGAAGAGCCTCCGGCTTCGGGATGAAGATCATATACTTTTCGAGGACAAAAAACGGCGAATTTGAAAAATCCTTTGGCGCATCGTATGCGGACATGGACGAACTTGCTGAAAGTTCTGACGTGATAACACTACACGCGCCGCTGAACGGGGAAACCCGTCACATTTTCGACATGAAACGCTTGTTGTCCATGAAAAAAACAGCATACCTCATCAACACATCGAGAGGTCCTCTCATTGACGAGAAAGCTCTCTGCGAAGTCCTTAAAAATAAATCCATTGCCGGCGCCGCGCTCGACGTTTTTGAGCACGAACCCGATATAGAGGAAGAACTGTTAAAGCTCGACAATGTGGTTCTGGCGCCTCACATAGGAAGCGCCTCAAAGGAAACCCGCGATAAAATGGCCGTTATGTCCGCCGAAAGCATAGTCAGTTTCTTAAGAGGCGAGATTCCTTTTAACGCCGTTAACAGGGAGGCTGTCATATGAGCTATATTAGAAAACTTTTTCACAAAAACTGCAGAAACGACGGGACATTACCTCTGCCCGAAAGGCTCCCTTACAACAATGCCATCGCAATTGAAGCGTTAGTCAGCATATTGGTGAAAAAAGAAGTGATTGACAGGGAAGAGCTTCTTGAAGAAGTAAAGCGGCTCGCCAGACAAATGAAAGAAAACGCTTCCAAACTGTCGGAGAACAAACCCGGATAGGGAACATGCCTAAAGGGACAAGAATAGTAGCAGGATCTTTAAAAAACAGGATCGTAGAGGGAGTGGGCGAAGGTGTAAGACCCATGACGGCGTATATGAGAAAGAGAATGTTCGACAAGCTTTCAGATTCTATTTTCGGTCTTTCGGCTCTCGATTTGTTTTCAGGTTCAGGATCAATCGGCTTTGAAGCGCTTTCGAGAGGATGCAAAGATGTATTGTTCGTCGAAAAAGACTCGCGCAGAGCAGGATATATTCTGGAACGAGCCAGGAAATGGAGCATTGTCGAGAAAGTTAAAGTTGTCAAAGCGGACGTCATGTCTCTAAAATGGAACACAAAATTCAGTCTTATATTTGTTGATCCGCCCTACGCTTTCAAAGATACAGAAAATCTCGCAAAAAGAATTCTGAATTTGTCTGAAAATGGAGGAACCGTGATATGGCACTCGAATGACAGAATCAATCTTGCAGGAATTTTCCGATTATTCGACTTGATTTCTCACGGAGGAAAAACATTGTATTTTTTTGAGGTTTTAAATGAAGAATAAAAACACGGCGATTTATCCGGGATCTTTCGATCCGGTTACCAACGGCCATTTGGATATAGTCCGCAGAGCCTCCGGAATTTTCGAAGAACTCGTAATTCTGGTCGCGGACAATCCCGGCAAAAAATACGTATTCAGCGCGAAAAACAGGATGAGATTCATAAAGAATTCAGTCGTCCAGAATGCAGGCGTCACTGTCGAGATCCACGACGGACTCCTCGCTGATTACATTTTGAAAAGTGGCATAAACATAGTTATAAGAGGATTGAGATTTGTTTCTGATTTTGAATACGAACTTTCTCTCGCATTGATGAATAGAAAATTGAACGGGCAAATTGAAACCATCTTCCTCACGCCGAGGGAGGAATTGATCTATCTGAGTTCGACAATGGTCAAGGAGATTGCTTCTTTCGGCGGCGACGTCAGCCGATGGGTTCCTCAAATTGTAAAAGACGCATTGGACGAAAAATTCGCTCCGTCAAAAAGAAGAAATTAAAAGGAGAGACAATGAAAAATATCCTGTCCAGCAGATCAGGCCTTATAAAACCTTCAGAGACCATCAGACTTTCTTCTATGGTAAAAGAACTTAAAAAATCAGGAGTGGACGTTGTCAACCTGACAGCCGGAGAACCTGATTTTGACACTCCTGAACACGTCAGAAAAGCGGCCGTCGAAGCCGTTGAAAACGGTTATACGCGCTATCTTCCGTCTTCAGGAATCAAAGAATTGAGAGAAGCTGTCGCCGATAAAACCAACGAATTTATTTCAACGAAATACACTTTTGAAAATGTCGCCGTCTGTGCAGGCTGTAAAAACGCGATTTTCAACGCCCTGATGGCTCTTTGCGATCCGGGAGACGAAGTCATAATACCTTCGCCTTACTGGGTCAGTTATCCTTATCTCGTCGAACTGACCGGAGCGAAACCGGTTTACATAGACACAAAGAAAACGGGATACCTGCTGGATCCCAAAATTCTCTCTGAAAAAATAACGGAAAAAACCAAGGTGATTTTCATAAACACTCCGTCAAATCCCGTCGGCAACGTCTATTCACTGGATCTCCTGAAATCCCTGTGGAAAGTTATTGAAAAACACGACAGGATGTTTGTTGTTTCGGACGAAATATACGATCACATTGTCTTTGACGGCAAAAAGCATCATTCTTTTGCCAATGTCTCGCCAGAAGCGGCGAAAAAGACAATAATAGTAAATGGAGTTTCCAAAACATTCGCCATGACCGGATGGAGATTAGGCTGGCTGTTAGCCGATCAGTTCATAACCGAAGCTTCATCGAAAATAGCTTCCCACACTATTTCCTGTGCTTCCTCAGTTTCTCAAATGGCCGCTCTCTCAGCTTTGAACGCCGGTTTCAGCTGTGTGAATGAGATGAAAAACGCCTACGAAAAAAGAAGAGATCTCCTCAAAAACATGATTTCGGAAGTTCCTTCCATACGCACCGCGCCTCTGGAAGGAGCTTTTTTCGCGTGGATAGACGTATCCGACTACATGGGTAAAAAACACGCCGGAAAAACCATTGCCACAAGCGATGATATGACGACGTATCTTCTCAAAGAAAAGCATGTCGCTCTCGTTCCCGGACAGGCGTTCGGAGACGACGGAGCTGTCAGAATTTCCTACGCGGCTTCCGAAGAGGACATCCGTAAAGGCCTGGAAAGATTCAAAGAAGGCCTCGCGGAATTAAACTGAACGTCAAAAATGTATTTTATTGATAAAGCTGTCATAGATATCTCAAGCGGAAAAGGAGGCGACGGTGTCGTCAGTTTCAGGCGAGAAAAATACGCTCCTCGCGGCGGACCCGACGGAGGCGACGGAGGAAGAGGCGGAAACGTAATAATCGCCGCTGACACCAAGATGAGCACTTTGAGGGATTTCAAATACAAGAAGTCGCTCAAGGCCGAAGACGGCGGCGACGGCAAAAAACGAAAACAGCACGGCGCGGACGGAAATAATCTCTACATAAACGTTCCACTCGGCACCCTTATAAAGAAACTGCCCGGAGAGGAAGTCATCGGCGACATAGTCAATCCAGGTGACGAAATTACAGTCTTAAAAGGCGGTAAAGGCGGCGCGGGCAACACGAATTTCAAATCTTCGACGAATCAGGTCCCGTTCGAATTCACAAAAGGGAGAGAAGGATCTTCATTGAAAATTTCCCTCGAATTGAATCTCATAGCCGACGTCGGTTTTATAGGATTTCCCAACGCCGGAAAATCCACTCTGCTTTCGGCTATTTCGAGCGCCAAACCCAAGATAGCAAACTATCCTTTCACGACGTTAATACCCAATCTAGGCGTTTACGAAGACCTCGGCGGCTTCAGGATCAGTTTTGCAGACATACCGGGAATAGTAAAAGACGCGCATCTTGGCAAAGGTCTCGGGCTTGAATTTCTGAGACACATCTCCAGAACGAGAATTCTGCTTTTCGTTCTGGACGGAACGAGCAAAAACCCGGCCGGAGATTTTTTCGTCCTTTCTGATGAAGTAAAAAACTATGACGCCGGTCTGTACGAAAAAAACAAACTTATTGTCGTCAACAAAATCGATCTGTTGAAAAAAATACCCCAGCTTGAAATAAAACACGAAACGATTTATGTTTCGGCTCTGACGAGAGAAAACATAGATTTACTGCTTGAAAGAATAATAATGATATACAAAGAAATCACGGGCTTAGGAGGTCGGTAATGCCTGAAGAAAAAAGTATAATTGAAACTCCTTTAATCGCGACGGGAGATCTGAAATCTGACAATCTCAGGGAAAGAATCGACAACGTAAAACTCTACGCTGAAAGCGACTCGGTCAGTTCAATCAAAAATCTCGTCGAAGCGCTCGGAGACGAGAGTTGGAACGTCAGATTGGCCGCCGCGGAAGCGCTCGGAAAAAAAGGGCCGGATTCTGTTCAGATGATCCTCGATTCGATGAAAGATGGAGTCTGGTATTTGAAATCCAGCGCTTGCTACGCTCTCAGCCTTATCGGCGAGCCGAGAAGCGTGACGCTTATCTACGAGAACATAAACTCGCACAACAGCACAGTGGCCGAAGAAGCCGCCAAGGCCATAGATAAAATCATAAGAAAGAATCCTGAAAGATTCGCCCGTGAATATCTTGAGCATTCCGAACCTTCCTTTGTCGATCATTTGATGAAATGGCTTCTTAAAAATCACGAAGACCTCTATGAAGAAATCAATTCATATTTATCTGAAATCGAGGTTCCCTGATTGGACGTCCGTTATTTAGACAGATATTATTCAAGAAATGAATGGTCTAAGTTAACAAAGAAAGCGTGCAACGCCGAATCTTTCAGGCTAGCTCTGGGAAACGATAAACTCTCCGAAAAATTCAAAAACTTTTCAGAATCAGGCATAGTTCTGACCGGATTCGAAGAAAACGGGCCGAAAAGATTAAGCGATTTTCCAGTATATTTCTACCGCGGCAAAGCTCTCGATATAAAAGACAGAACCGCCGCGATAGTCGGCACAAGAAAACCGACGCCTGAGGGAGTAACGACTGCAGTGAAAACAGCGCGTCTGCTTGCTTCATCGGGTTACAGAATTATTTCCGACCTTTCGACGGGAATTTCATCCTGCGTTCAAAATGACGTGGCAGTAAATTACGGCGGCGGGATTGCGGTTCTTCCTTCACCTTTAGGAACGATATATCCTCCATACCACAGCGATCTGACCGATAAGATTGTGTCCTCGAAAGGAACCATAGTGTGGCTTTTACCGCCGATGAAAAACCGCAGGATTTTTGCTTCAGATTTTGCCCTCGCGAATACTTTCATAGCATCGGTGTCGGATCTCGTTGTCTTCATCGAAGGCACTTTGAAAAGCGGAACAAAAAGCCTCATCGAATACTCCGCAGATTCAGGCAAAGAAATTCTGGTTTGGAAATCCGGCGCCGAAAAACCTCAATCTGAATTCTCTGACGCTCTGATTGAATGCGGATGCAGATATTTTAAAAATACTGAAGAATTCAAACTCGCCGCGGGAATTGAAGCGACTGAAAATTCCAGCTTAAATGAAAATCTGACCGAAGAAGAAAACAACTTGATAGGATGCGCTGAAAGAGAAATATCTTTGCCTCTTCTCGTTGAAAAATCCGGACTTTCAGCGCAAAAAGCTTTGACCATAATTTCAGATCTGGAAATTCGCGGTCTGCTCGAAAAAACCCCCTGCGGCAACATTATCAGCGCCGTGAGATAAAAATGCTTTTGGAAACGCTCAAACCCTCCGAAGACAATACGAAAGTAAACGGAGGATGGAAGGATAAACTTGATCTTCTTCGCGACGAACTCGACTCTTACTCGAGGATTTTGATAATAGTCAACGACCACGAGAGGACAACTCCCACAGCCGCTGTCCTCGAATTGCTGGGTTCAGACGCTGATTTTGAAAAAAAGTCCACAGTCATAATCGCGTCAGGCACTCACAAAGACCCTTCAAAAGAACAACTCGCCAAAATATTGGGCTCATTCAAACCCGGAAAAATTTTGTTTCACGAATCGAGAGATCCTTCGCAAGTCGAATATTTCGGTGTTTCATCTTTCGGCAACGAGCTTTATTTCAACAAAGCCCTTACTCAATTCGGCGCAGTTCTCGCTGTAAACTCTGTTGAACCGCATTATTTTGCGGGTTTCACCGGAGGAAGAAAATCGTTCCTCCCGGGATTGGCGTCTTTCGGCACCATTGAAAAAAATCATTCACTCGCCCTTGAGTCCGGTGCCATGCCATTGAAACTCGAAGGAAATCCTGTCCACGCGGAAATGGATCAGGTTCTGGACTTCTTTGATTTTCCGATTTATTCAGCCCAAATCGTCGGCACTGAAAATCAGATTGCCGATGTTTTCACAGGCGACATAAGAACTTCATTTTACGAAGCGGCTTCACTTTCTTCATCAATTTTCGCCGTTCCGATCAAACGCCTGGCAGATGCTGTTTTTGTCGAAGTCGGCGAACCTTACTCCCGGACTCTATATCAGGCTCAAAAAGCGATAATTCACGCTTCCTGCGCACTCAAAAAAAACGGCATACTTTGTTTTTCGGCTCATTGTTCCGACGGAATAGGCGACAGGGGATTTTACGATCTGCTTTCAGGATTTACTGACCCGCTCGATGTACTCGCATTTTTAAAAAAAGGTTACAAATTCGGGTATCATAAATCATACCACATGGCAAGAATAGCCCTGGATCACAAAATTTGGGCCGTTACAGAAGCTGACGAATCCGTCATGAAGAAAGTGTTCATAGAAAAAATTCCGTACGTAGAAAAACTTTACGAAAAGGTTGAAGAAGAAAAACTCTTTATGTATCATATTCCGAGGGGCGAAATCACTGTGCCCCGGTATCTGTCCTAAAACATATTTTCGGAGGTTTTTATGCGGATTTCAGATATTTCCGTTTACGAAGGAAAAGACGTAATTTTTTTCTGCTGGCTGACGGGCAAGAGAAGCTCCGGACCTATACATTTCCTTCAGGTCAGAGACGGTTCCGGTTTTTGTCAGCTGACAGTCGTCAAGGGCGAAGTCAGCGATGAAACATTCGATAAATGCGGGCATCTCGCCATAGAAACCGCTTTCAGGGCGGAAGGCAAAGTGCTAAAACAGGAAAAAGCCAAATTCGGCTATGAAGTCGCCCTGAAAAATATTGAGATAATATCTGAGCCCTCAGGTGAATATCCGATACCGAGAAAGCCGAGCGGTCCGGATTTTCTGCTTTCGATGCGCCATCTTTGGATACGTTCTCCCAAACAGTCCGCCGTCATGAGAATAAGATCGGGAATCATCCACGCCATAAGGGATTATTTCAGAAAAGAAGATTTTTTCTGCGTCGACACTCCGATTTTCACACCCTCCGCCTGTGAAGGAACGACGACTCTTTTCAAAGTCGAGTATTTCGACACAGACGTTTTTCTCTCCCAGAGCGGACAGTTGTACAACGAAGCCAACGCTCTCGCTCTTGAAAAAGTTTACTGTTTCGGACCGGTTTTCAGAGCCGAAAAATCAAAGACGAGAAGGCATCTGACCGAGTTCTGGCAGGTAGAACCGGAATGGATTTTTGCCGACATCGAATCTATTATGGAAAACGCTCAAAATCTCATTCTTCACATACTTGAAAGAATACTGGAAGATCACAGACACGACCTCGAAATACTGGAAAGGGACGTCAAGCCTCTCGAATCAGTCAAAGCGCCGTTCCCGAGGCTCTCGTACGACAAAAGCGTTGAAATGCTCAAGAACAAAGGTTTCGCGATCGAATGGGGCGCCGATTACGGAGCTCCCGAAGAAACCGAGTTGTCTAAAAACTCCGATTCTCCGATATGCGTGCACCGGTTTCCTGCGCAAATCAAGGCTTTTTACATGAAGACTGATCCTGAAAACCCGAAACTCGCAATGGGAGTCGACGTGATAGCGCCCGAAGGCTACGGAGAGATAGTGGGTGGGGGAGTGAGGGAGGAAAGAATCGAAATTTTAGAAGACAGAATAAAGGAACACAACCTGCCAAAAGATGATTTTGAATGGTATCTCGATCTGAGAAGATACGGTTCGGTGCCTCACGGCGGCTTCGGTCTGGGTCTCGAGAGAACGGTTTCATGGATATGCGGGTTACAGCACGTCAGAGAATCCGTCGCTTTCCCGAGGATGATGGACAGGATAAAACCTTAAATTAACTGATTGGACGCCAATAAAAACAATAAAGAAGAGGGACAAGATTTCCCTCTTCTTTATTTACCGTTGAATATATTGTCGCTTAAAAAGCCTGAGCTTCTTTGAGTTCGTCGTAATACTGGTTGGCGACGAAAGCCATCATACCGTAAGCAGCTATTCCGCCGACAATGGGTACGATTCCGAAAAGACTGCAAATAAAAAGAGCGATTAGTATCTCGAGAGATTTAGGTATGTTCGTCTTAATGAATCCTATGGAACCCTTGATGGCTTCAGAAAAACTCTTGTCCTCGTAAAGAATGAGCATGAATCCCAGGATAAGAAATACCTGGCCTACAATCAGCGCGGCTAAGAAAACAGTTATGAAAAAGGGATGGATTATACAGATGCAAAAACCCAGTTTTATAGCACCGAGAATGAATATAAAAAGGCCGTAAAGAATCATTATTACTACATAAGCCGCTCCTGATACAATAGTGAGAAGAAATGACGGCATGAATTTTGACATCATTGAAAAAGCGTCGCTGATTTCAACTTTTTCTCCTTTTTCCTGCTTGCGTGCCGCTTTCAATATCCCGAGCATTATCGGTCCTGCCAATATTCCGATTGTTATCGAAGACACCAGGGCTCCGACGAGAACGGTCAGTCCGTACATCATTATGTCTTTTTGAAACCACGACCATCCGGTTTTTACTTTGTCCATTGCATTTTGAAAATTCATCTTTTTTTCCATTTAGTCCTCCTGATCATTATTGGGAATCAATTTAATACACTGATTGACCCCTGTCAAGGATATAGAAATGTGTTTATTTTTGACGTTTTTTTTTGTATATTCTATGTATGAATTGTTATTTTCATCCTGAAATTATTGCGTGCGATCAATGCAGTTCCTGCGGGAAAAAAATCTGTCATTTGTGCAGGGAAGAGGCTGAATCAAAAGTTTACTGCAAGGAATGCTACGAAAAAAAATATCCTGTTCAGAAAACGGTAGAAAATCCTGTTCCCGAAAATAATATTGCAGAACCTCCAAAAAAAATAAAATACAACGACCTCGCCATTGTCAGTTTTTCCCTTGCCATAGGTTCCATTTTTCTTCACCTGTTGGCTGCAATACCTGCTATCGTCACGGGAATTATTGCGAGAAAACAACTGAAAAATTCTGAAACACCTCAGAAAGGCGACGAATTTGCTCTTGCCGGTATAATTATTGGATCGATATTTATGGCTCTTTGGTCTTCTGTAATTTGCGTGTACGCTTCAATATACGGATCATTTTTCCTTACGCTTTGTTCCGCCGGTTTGTCCGGAATGTTCGATTGAAAAATCCTGTAATAAACGTTATTAAATAGTTCTTGGATTTTTCAATTTAACATAACTCTTTGCTCCGCATATTATAGCTGTTTTGTTATAACATTATGTTAAATTGGATTTTTCAATGATGTTTTTTTAAACATTATGTTATAATTGGATTTTTCAATTTAACATAATGTTTATTATCGGCGCTTTATTTTTCGCTACAACATTTCTTTTATACATCTATCAAACCATTGGATTTACTCATCAAGTGACGATATTACGCTGTTTTTTCCTAATAGTTTTGCTTTTATAAGATATTTGTCAGTTTTCTCAATCAATTCTTCTATCCAGTTAGAATCTTTTGGATACTCAGCTACTCCACAGCTGACAGTCAAATTCATGACATCTCCGAGGATTTTTGACCTTTCGACCGCTTCTCGTACTTTATCGGCTACAATTTTACCGTTGTAAATATCTGTATTTGGCAAAGCAATCAGAAACTCTTCTCCGCCATATCTTCCAAGAATATCGGAAGATCTAATTTTCTTTTTCATTATTTCGGCGAGTTTTTTCAAAACATAATCACCCCTGGCATGTCCGAGTAAATCATTGACGTTCTTGAAATTGTCAATATCCACCATAATAAGGGTCAGTTTATCTACTGAATCCTTTTCTCCGTGTATCATTTCTCTCAATTTGTTTAAAAATACGTTTCTCAGATACAGTTTTGTCAGTCCGTCTCTCATAAACAGCTTTTCTGCAGTGCTGTAATTCCAGTATTGAGATATCGTAAAAGACAGTAATCCGAGATATTCCATGTCGTAATCAGTTCTAAGATCGTTTTTCTTGTCTAAATACAAGACTCCGTTCAGTAATTCTCTTTCATACAGAGCTGATCTCCCAAGAGATGACTTGGATTTTTTTGTTTTTGCAACGAAGTGATGCATGAATCGTTTGTAATAAAATTCATTTACAACGGGTATCGTAATGTATGATTTAACAGAAAGGTTTGGATCATATATTTCATTTATGTTTATTTCTCCTGCTTTTTCAAGCGGAATCCTGTCAAGAAAAAACATCTCATCGTCCGAATAATAATATTTCTTTCTGTAAACCACTAATTCCGGCGACTTGCTGTGCAAAGACGAAAAAAATGCTCCTCTGTCGTAATTCATTGTCTCCAGCAAAGTTGAAAGTATTTTTTTCAAGAGAGTTTCTCTTTCTGAAAAGTAATTCAAATGAAGTTGGCTGTTGACTTCGTTCATGTCTGTCTTTGTAAAATGAATTTTTTTTCTTTTTTCTATAAGAAGTTTATACTCAGAAGGAAAATCCTTCCTGAAAATTTCAAGCGCTTTGCCGTAGTGAGTCTTTTTAAAAAAACGTTTATTTGAATATTGCGACATTTCAAATGAAAGCTCACTTGCTGTGTAAGATAAAAGGTTTTTATACTCAACATTTCCCGTTTTTTTATAAGCGCTGGCCAGATAAAAAATTAATCTGTATGTTATGTAATTCCTGTTTGATATGCCAGATACGTATCTTTCAATGTATCTTATTATCGCCTTGGAATCAATTTTTGACGATCTTAATTTTACAAATATCCTGATGGCGTTAATTTCATCACCAGTTGTCTTGTCTTTGAATGATGCTATAAGTTTTTTTGAAATAAACTGGATCTGTCTGTCGTCAATAAGATTAAATAGATCGTTAATATACATGTAAAGAATTAAATCATAGTTATTTATATTTTTAAATTCGTCCAGAATATCATAAAACATTTTATAATACTCGTTTTTATATCCATTTACGTTAATTTCATAAAACAAAGCCACGATTTTTTTAAAAAGATATGCGTCGGGCATTTTATTTTTTTCAATTTCAGTCTTTTTCAGATGGTCGAAAAATGAAACAAGTTCATCTTTTTTATTCAGCGACAACAATATGCTTATGATTGAATAAAAGATGTTCAGGCAGAACTTTACTGAAATTTCATGGTCTTTGTAACATCTTTTGACAAGGGAATAATTTTGTTCAAGAAATTTGTATTTTTCCAAGGGTTCAATGTTCAATGAAAGTATGTTGGAAAGAACAAGATATATATATATGTTCTCGCCCAGAAGTTTTGAATATTTTAACGCGTCTTTTAAATACGCAAGTGTCATTATAGTGTCGTTTTCTATTGCAGCCAGATTGTTGCACGCGAGAATCAAATCGTTGTAATCGCCATTTTTTTTAGCGATATCGAGAGCTATTTGAAAGTGTTTTTTGGCTATTTGAGGATTGCCGTACTTATAGTGATAAAAAGCGAAATTTGTGTTCGAGGAAAATAGATAGCTGAAATCTTTTGAAACCGTTGAAATCTCTTCAGCTTTGACCATATATATCTTGAGAGTGTTGACGAATTTTATCATTTGACCGCCATTGTGATAGCAATCCGAAAGGGTCTCAAGAGCATTCAAATGCAAATAAGCGTATTTTCGGTGTTTTTTATTGACGATTTGTTTGAAAAATATCCTCAAATCATAGAGAGCTTTTAAAAAATCAGAGTTAAGAATGAAAAATTTAGCTTCGTATATCAGAAAAGCAAGTTTTTGAAATTCATTGAAATATTCTTTTTCCTGGAGTATTTTTGTGTAAAAAGTGTTCGAATTCTGCATGTCGCCGGCGTTTAGGAACTGATTGAAAAAATCGAAATAAACGTAAATAAGAATTATTTTTGAAGGTTTTCTTTTCAGGATAAAATTATTAAGTTTTCGGTTCCTTTCGACTATATCCACCTGATTTGCTGTTTTTATCTGAGCGTATTCAACCGCCTCTTTCAACACGGGATCTTTAATGTCCGATTCTTTTAACTTGGATCGAATGTTGATTTTTTCAAAAAAATCGCCCGTGATTTTTGCCAGGTTTGTCGAAGTCCTGAAAGGCTCGATGAAATTGTGATATAGATAAGACGCATATTTATTAATTAAACCCGATGAAAGATATAAACTGAGCAGAAGTTTTTCTTCTTCAACCGTCAGTTCTTTCCCTTCGAGAAATTCGATTATTCGTTCTGCAGCACGTTTTTTTAATTCAGAGTTTCTTATGATTGAACCGACTCTGTTTTCTGTATTTTCATCGAAATAATTCAGAGAGTTTGGGCTGTTTCTTGATACGATACCTGAATTTAATAGCTCCCCTATCACCCTCTCCGTGTTTTTTTCAGAGCTTTCCGATAAAAACATTTTTAACAATGAAATATTTGCCGGCTTGATAAGAAGGTCAAAAAAAGCGAAAAATTCTTCATATTCTTTCTGTTTTTTTACAGAGAGAAATTTTCCGTTGTATTCGTCATTCAGGTGCTTTCTTATTCTGTTGCCAAGAATCAGGAGTTTCCCGTTTCTGTCCATTCCGCCAGGTGATTTCAGGACTCTTTCAAGGACACCGCAAAGGTCATAGTTCCCGTTTTTTCTCATATAGTCCGTCAGATTGCCGGTGTCAATGTTGTAGAAAAGGTCTTTGATTTTGCCGGAAATTTCGTCCGCGTATTCGTCTTTATCAGGCGGATCAAAAACATCATACGAGTGACTTTCCTGATCGGATTTTGTTGGAACACAGGTAAACATCAACAGGTTTTCTCCGTTGAAACCTCTCATAATCCTGTCGACGGCATTTGTAATTTTCTGATCGCAATCATCCCCTTCTATGCTCATGGCGACTTTACCGTAATAGGAAAGTTTTACGACGGACGACAATATGTGCTCCAGCGCTTTGGATTCGCCGTTTAGTATGGCTTCGTCTTTTGTTATTTCACTGGATTTTATACCCCTCAAATCAAGGGATTTAATCATCTGTTCTCTGAATTCGCTGAAATAAGCCAAGGGATCTTTTGAAAGATCGAGATCAATGAAGAAAAAATCGTGAATTTCAGCGTATGATTTAAAATAATCCTTTACAATATCGTAATAAGATTTCTTATAATTGACTGCATTTATTCTGAAACATCTGCCTTTGTCTTTTTCAGAACGATTAAAAGCCGTGTCAAACGTTTTTCTGACATACCGAAGAGTTCCCATGTTGAGTTTGTAATTCTTTTTGAGGATTTCAAAGACGCTTTTGGGAGTTACGTGTCGAAAACTTTCTTTATCAGGATCAAGTTTGATCCCTGTTATTTCCATAACGAAATCGGTCAGGTTTTCTTTGTTAAGTTCTATGTTTTTCGGCTGTATGAAGTCGAGAAATACAATTTGATCGTTTTCGTCCAGCAGGATGTTGTCAGGATGCAGGTCGCCGTGACCGTATCCGTTTGCGTGAAGCCATTTTAAAGAGAACAGGATTTTTTCGGCGAGTATTTTTCTGTCTTTTTTAGACGATGCGGAAAAAGTTGAAATTTTTTCGCCTCTCACGAAATTCATTGTGTAGAAATAATAATTTCCGTAAAATGAAAATCCGTCGATGTTGTAAATCTTTTCGAAGGAATAGGTTTTTACAGCGCAGGGTATGTCGATGTTCTTTGTGTAAAAATATTCGTTTTTGAAACCCTCTAGATCCTGATTCCCGAGTTTGTCCGTGTTGAAAATCTTCAGGATTTTCGGGTTTTTTCTACCCGCCCAAAGATCGGTCACTTTGTAAATAACACCGTAGGCTCCCTGGCCTATCTCGCCGTCTATTCTGTACCTGCGGTTGATAAACTTCATTTAAGACCGGTTTTCCAGTCCCTGTATTTTCTTAAATCCTTTTCTATCATGTAAAGGCATATTCCTATCAGTGCGGCGTCGTCTATCTGACCTAAAACCGGCAGAGGATCGGCAAAAAGGTCCGCAGGATTTATTATGTATAAAACCGTAAAAGCAATTGAAGAGAGCGCCCAATACGGAATCTTTTTGTATTTACCCGCCGTGTAGTCTTTAATCATCGATAGAGACATTTTTATGTCGTCGTAAAAACGTGAAAGGATGTTGCTTTTTTTTACCCTTGTTTCAATTTCGTCGGCTTTCTCGACGACCCTCTTAAGGTCTTCATCGCTGATTTTTTTTGAATTTTCTTTCAGAAAGTCTTCTGTTATCTGGAATTTAGGATTTTCCATAGCACCCCCGAATTTTTAATAAATTTTCAGACATTACAAAAACATTGTCAAGCATATAAACTTGACAGGAAGGTGACGATAATTTAACTTGAAGCTTTACCGCTATAAAAGGAGAGCAAATGAAAATATTGGTCACCGGCGGAGCCGGTTTTATAGGCTCGCATTCCTGCGACGCATTGATAAACTCGGGACACGACGTAACAGTTATGGATAATCTTTCTTCAGGAAAAAACGAAAACATTCCCCGCGAAGCCTTTTTTATAAAAGAAGATATTACAGAGTTCGATTTCGGTACGCTTTTCGCTGAAAACAAATACGACAGGATCATTCATTTTGCCGCCCAGATTGACGTACGTAAATCGGTCTCGGATCCGCTTTTCGATCTCAAGGTCAACGTTCAAGGACTTTTGAATATTCTCGATTCGGCCGCCAGAAACGGAGTAGGCAAAATTGTTTTCGTTTCTTCGGCCGGTGTCATGTACGGAGACACCGCGTCTCCGGCAGACGAAAAGACTTTCCCCGTTCCTGTTTCTCCCTACGGAGTGAGCAAGCTGGCCGGTGAACATTATCTCAGATCATATCTGCACAATTTCGGATTGAATTACACGATCCTCAGATTCACCAATGTGTACGGACCCAGGCAGGATCCTCACGGAGAGGCCGGAGTGGTGGCGATTTTTGCCAAACAGTTGAAAGCTAAAAAACAATCAATCCTGTATGGTCACGGCAAACTGGAGAGAGATTACGTTTTCGTCGGAGACGTCGTCAGAGCGGTTGTCAAAGCCGTTGATTCAGGTTCCTCCGGAGAGATATACAACATTTCTACCGGCGTCGCCACTTCCGTTCTGGAGCTTTTCAACGAGATGAAAAAACACTTCAGTGGCGTCCCGGAACCTCTCTTGAAAGACACCAGACCCGGAGAACTGCGAAGAAGCGTAGCCAGTTATGCGAAAGCTCAATCTGAACTCGGATGGAAACCTGAAACCACTCTCGGCGAAGGATTGAAAAAAACAATTGAATTTTTTCAGTCAAAAGGAGACCGACTTGTCAGATAAATATTACGCCCACGAAACTGCCGTGATCGACAGCGGAGCTGACATTGGAGAAGGCACAAAAATATGGCATTTCAGCCATGTCAGATCCGGCGCTAAAATAGGGAAAAACTGTTCTGTCAGTCAAAACTGCTACGTAGACGATAAAGCAGTCCTTGGAGACGGAGTCAAGCTTCAGAACAATGTCTCCGTTTACGCCATGGTAACTCTCGAGGACGGTGTTTTTGCCGGCCCTTCAATGGTTTTTACAAACGACGTAAACCCGCGAGCCCCATATCCAAAAGGCGGAAAATGGATTCCGACTACCGTTAAAAAAGGCGCAACCCTCGGCGCCAATTCGACGATTGTCTGCGGCAATACGGTCGGTAAATGGGCGATGGTCGCGGCCGGAGCAGTCATTACCAGGGATGTACCGGATTACGCTCTCGTCATGGGGGTTCCCGCAAAAATCAGAGGTTGGATTTGCGAGTGCGGAGTGAATCTTCCTTTGACTTTGAACGGAGAGAAAAAAGAAACCTGCGTTTGTGCGAATTGCGGCAGGAAATTTGAAAAAATCGAAAAAAACGTCCGTGAAATAAAGTGAAAATCTTAAAGGAGGCCCGGAATGGCTGATAAACGCCGTCTTTTTTTAATTTTTCTCATTTTGCCGGTTTTCACTTTAACGGCTGATGTGAGGATCAGAGACATACAATCTGACACTACGGGGCAGTACATAGGAACTGTGGTGACTACTTCAGGTGTAGTGACGGTCCAAAACGGCACTTTTACAAACGATCCGATATACATTCAGGATTCAGTCGGTCCTTACAGCGGAATTTTGATTTACACGAGCTACTATACTGTGAGAACGGGAGACTCGATAAAAGTTACCGGCACTGTCTCAGAATACTACGGCAAGACAGAGATTGGATATCTCAGCTCGCTGACAGTACTATCGACGGATTGTGACATTCCAGCGCCAACTTTAGTGACAACGAGCGCTCTGGCGACGAGTAATCCGGATACGGCCGAAATGTACGAAGGAGTGCTGGTCGGAATCATGAATCCGGTGGTTACTGACGTCAATCTAGGCTACGGCGAATGGGAAATAAACGACGGTTCCGGTCCATGCAGAGTCAATGACGAAGCTTCTTACACGATGCCCTCTCTGGGTGACACTCTCGCCGCATTGGTCGGAATACTTAATTATTCATACGACGATTTTAAACTCGAACCGCGCGGCGACTTCGATATATACGGTTCTTTTTCCGGAATTGGAAGAGTCACCGTTAATCCAAATCAGCTGACTGAAGGAGTTCCGGAAAATGTTGTCGTATCTTTTTCTGTCGATTTCGGCGAGATCAACCGCATTATCCTCTTGATCCCGGAAAATTTCGAGTTTCCGGGTTCGTACACCCTGTCGGGAGCAGGATTTCTCAACGCCACTTTGACAATAACCGGTGACACATTATACATTGAAAACGCAGGGATCACTTCTCTCGCGGGTGGGCATCTAAACCTTGCCGACTTGACCCCTCGGCTTTCGGGAGTAGAAACACTCGCCGTGTACACGGGAACCCAATCGGACACTTCCCTATCCCCTGTTTCGGATTTTCCGGAAATCCTTGTCAGCAGATTAGACGGAACGGTGCCGATATCTCTTTTAAGACAGAATAATTCTCAGGGCGTTCCGCTCCTTCTCGGAGAAACCGTCAAAATAACCGGAATAATGACCGTTGCCGGAGAATTAGGAGGTCAGTATTTCCTCTGGGACAACACGGCGGGCGTCTGCGTTTACAATCCCGGGGGCGGTCTTTCCATAGGTGACAGCGCGGTTTTTCAGGGAACAATGACACAATGGAACGGCTTGACTGAACTGTCGCCGTCCACTGTATTGTCGGGACCTTTTACCTGCACGCCGCGTGATCCGGTCACAGCAACCTGTTCGACCCTCTCTCTTGAAGGTTCGGGAGGAGTGGAAAATTTTGAAGGAAAACTCGTGAGAATCGACAATCTTTTGAGAACTGCACCCGTGTTTCCGCAAACAGGCCAGAACATGACTATACAGGATCCAACCGGAAGTTTCGAACTGAGGATAGAGACCGGTGATATCGCGGGAAAACCTTTGCCGCCGGACGGTTTTTCAATTACGGGTGTGATATCCCAGTACTGCCCTTCATCCCCGTTCACGACGGGTTATCAATTAATGCCGAGAGGCATTTACGATATACGCAAAGGCGGAGACGGAAGCGGTTTTGCTAATTCATTTCTCTCTTCCGTCCCTGTTTCATCGATCGGTGAGATAACCGTAATACTTACGTCCGAGATTGACTCGTTGAACTGCGCGTCTTTCGAATTTACCGACACATCATGGCATTGGAGCGGGAACACCTCCGATGTCCTCATAAGTCAGCCTGCCGTTGTCGACTCCGTCGCTGGAAACGGCTCGTCGAGAAGGTATGTTGTGTTCGTCGGGAACCTCCACCTGCCGCCGGACAGTTCATGCGAAATAGTTTTCAGAAACGTCACGGCTCCGGATTCTTTCGGAAAATTTACATTGAAAACAAAAACATCGGTTGAACAGGCACAATTCCTTCAGGAAACATACCTCTCTCCGGAAATCTGGGCAGTCCTGCCGATAGCTCTTGCACAATCTCCGGATTCCGGAGGATACAATTCCTCGATGCAGGGCCGTTACGTCGCTGTTTCGGGAGTAGTCACAGGTCCCTCCGCAATTTTCAACGGATCAACCACCAAAACTTCTTTCTGGATACAGGATTCGACAGGCGGTATAAACGTTTTTTCTTCACAGGACAAAGGCAACACTTCTTTTGTTCTCGGTGCCGAAGTCGTGGCGAGGGGTGTGATCACTGAATACAACGGAGTGACTGAACTTGTCTATTCGGCTCCGGATTCAGTAGAATTAGTGGGACTGGAAAGACCTTTACCTGACACTTTAGCGCTCAAAGAAAACGAGGGATTGCACGAAATCGTCGAAGGAAGACTCGTAAAAGTATCCAATTCGGTCATTACGACTTACCCACAGCAAAGCGGCACAGGCAGTGATTTCACCGTCAGGAATGGAAGGACACTGCTAACCGTCAGAGTGAACGACGCCGCGGCGCTTGACCTTTCATTCATAAAACCCGGTCAATTGTTAAGCATATACGGCGTCGTAGGCCAGTACACATACGATGAACCTCCGGCCACGGGATATCAGCTTTTGCCGAGATTCCAGACGGATCTTCAACCTGTCGATTTCGGACCGGTTTCAGAATCACAGAACATCACTGTCTATCCGAATCCCGTCTCTTTTTCTATAGGAGAAAATCTCAATTTGTTTTTAAATTCTCCTTTAGGATCAAGAATTGCGCTGAGAATATTCGACATGGAGGGAAGACTTGTAAAAACGCTTCTTGAAAACGCCTCCAGCGGTCCTCAGCTGATAATCTGGGACGGCATCACTGAGTACGGAATTTCCGCGGGTATAGGAGTCTATATTATAAATTACAGCTTCAAATCCCCGGACGGTACAGAAACTTCAATTAACCGGCCTCTCGTGGTCGGAACGCCTTTGGAGTGAAAAATGAAAAAATTCACTTGCCTGCTTTTATTCGCGATTTTTCTTCCGACACTTCTCATGCCGGTTTTCGAAGAAGTCGAGACTTCTCCGAGAGCCGAAGGGATGGCGGAAGCCGTCACGTCATGCCCCCGCGATCCTCTCGAAGCGGTATACAATCCTGCTGGGATAGCATTCCTGAGCGGAGTTCAGCTCAAGGCATTCTATAAAAAGCCTTTCGGATTGATAAACTCCGCCGGCGCTTCCATTTCTTTTCAGAACACTCTCGGATCGACCGCACTGAACGCCAGGTGGCTTTCTGTCAAAGGCGACTACAGAAGTTCGGACAGTTCTCTCATATCTTCCGACGCCGAACTCCACAGAGAGCTTTATGTTTCTTTCACTCACGCAGTGATTATGAACCGGTTTTTTTCGTCCGGTGTCTCAGTAAACACGTATTCCCTGAAACAGGAAAGATTCGGGTCTGCATACGCAATAGGTCTTGATGCGGGTGTACTGGGAACTCTTTACGGAGTCTGGAAAATCGGTTTTTCAATGAAAAACATCAATTCTCCTTCCGTTGGGAAAGAATCTCCCGAACATCTTCCCCGCGTAATAAGAGCCGGAGTATCATTTCAACCCGCAGACAACATAAACACTTCCCTGGATTTCAGGCAGGAAATCGGTTTCCCTCTGAGGATTGCGTTCGGACAGGAATACGGCATTTCAGAATATCTGACGCTGAGGGCGGGTATTCAAACCGAACCGGTCAGGTTTTCAGCCGGATTTTCTCTCAATTACACCGGCTTCGCTCTCGATTACGCCGTAATACAACACTCCGTACTCCCCATTACCCACGTACTGTCAGTAGGTTATTCGCTGTGACTGCGCTGACTATATTTTTCATCATCGCGAGCGCTGTTGCTTCTGAAAAAAAAGACATAAATACTGTTTCGCTTCAGGAGCTTTTGTCTTTTCCCATAGACAGCACCGTCGCTGAAAATATTATTGAATACAGGAACGAACACGGATTTTTCAGGACTTTCACCGATCTTTATTACGTAAGAAAAATGGACACTGAGAATTATGTGTTTATTCTCGAAAATTTTTCTTTAGCCCCTCAGGATCCCGCTGATTGGAGAAACCTGAGAATAGACGAGCTCAAAGACAGACTCGCTTCCGAAGACGACCCCGGTAAGTCAGCCATCGATTATTGGGAAAACCTCCTTCTTTTCCCACTCGATCTCAACGAAGCTTCTGTTCAACAGTTGAATTCTCTGTACGGCGTTTCCATGGTCGACGCCGCTGCAATTGTCGGTCACAGATCAAAATGGGGCGATTACAGATATCTCGGTCAACTCAGAAACACAGAAAATCTTTCATCTTACGGTTACCGGAACATAAGATACTATGTCTTTGAGCCGGACAAACCGATTGAAGACAGGCCGTGGGGAATTTTAAGGTATAAAACGGAACTTGAAAACCAGCGCGATGAAGAAGGAGACCTGAACAGTTACATGGACGAACTGTCACAGAGAATAAATGTTCTCGGCGACGAAAACTCTTCAGTTTATCAGGACCTGGAACTCTCAGGCTGGACTCAAAACATGATAGATTCTCTCAGGCGATCAAATATTTCAGATCTTGAAGAACTTTCCGAAATCAGTGATAATTTTTCACATTCGATTCTAATCAAGGGCGGATACTCAGATAGATACAGAGCCGGTGTAAGTTACAATTCAAGCGCCGGAAATCTGAATTCATTTTCCGGTTTCATGCTTTTAGAACATTTCGGATTACTCGAAAAAATTATAGCCGGAGACTACAGGCTGACATTGTCCGAGGGTCTTTTCATCGACAACTCGGAGGAATTCAGGGCGAGACAGACTCAAAGAATAAGAGGACTTTATCCCGATCTGAATCCAAACGAACAATACGGTTTCAGAGGAATCGCCGCTGAACTGAATTTCAAAAATTTCGTGTATCCTGTCGTATTCGGAAGCTACACCCGGCGAGATGCACTGATGTATTCCGGGGACACGGCAGTCATGTTTTTTCATCTTCCCTGGAAAACAGACGGATATTCAGATAAAGTAGAAGAAAAACTCGGCGGAGCGGGTATTTCTCTGAGATTCGACCGCTTCATGCCCGGGACGGTTCTGGAAGGCTATGTTTACAGGATAGAATACGACAAGTGCTTCGATCCCGAGACATCTTTGATTGATATTCCGGGAGACAGAGACAATCTCGAAGATGCGAATTTCCTGCTTTCTTCATCCGGTGATGAGAGAACCGCCTATTCACTTTCAGCGAGAACGGTTCTTGCCGGATTTTGTTATTTTTCTGGAGAATACGCTTCACAGAAGAACGGCACAAAGGCTTTCATACTGACTTCGCGTATACAGAAAGAATTCATTTATCTCGACTTCATCTTCAGGCATTACGATCTGGGCTACGACAATCCTTTCTCGAGAGGTTTCTCAGAACAAAGACGTTTTGAGGACACCGAATTTGAAAAGCCGTACAGGCTTCTGAATCCGCTTTACGCGTACATTCAATATGATCCTGTTCCGAAAGCTGAAGAAGGATTTTACGTCGAAACCAGGTATCAGATAACAAGAAATCTGACAGTGACAAAGGCTTATGTCGACGTGTGGAAAAATCTGGCGACAGGACTCGATAATTTCAGATCTCAGGGAACGATAGAATACAGATTTTCATATCCCATGAGCCTGAGTGTCAGGCAAAAATGGCAGAACAAAAAATTGCAGAAAACATCATACTACAGCTCGTCCGTCACAAACGAAACCGAGCTGAGGCTCAGGTTTTTTCTTGAAAATGACGATTATCTCTCTTTTTCAGTCGCGAGGAGCCAGGTTCTTCTGTCGCAACGCGAAGGAAAAGGCAGTTCCGAATTGATATCCGGATATTATCTTTCCGGGAGATACGAGCACAAATTCTCGGAAGGATTTTCCATACTCGGAGGAATGGACATCTGGAACGGAGAAGAGATGAGCATGTGGGAATTCGAGGACATGGGAATAGATTTTCTTTACGGACACGGCATAAAATCGTATTTCGTCGCCCGTCAGAGGATAAACGAGAATATATTCGTGCGGTTAAAAGTCAGGCACGATCTTTTTTACAGTCCCTATTACGGATCCGAAGAACTTTATCTGGACGGTAATTTACCCATGGTCAGGCCCGGGTTCGATGATGTGTCATCGAACCTGTACCTGTTTGTTTTGATGGATTACAGATTTTAGCAAATATGCAAGGAGACGCAGATGAAAATTAGTCGTTTCTTTTTAATGTTGTTGACTCTCCCGGCACTGCTCAATTCGGGATATCTCGAATACGTCAATTCAGGCAGGCAGATATATCCCTGCATGACCTCGACGGCTTCAAGAGGCTACGCAGGCATAACGTCCGATCCTCTTGTAAATCCTGCCAACACAATGCCGGCCAGATATTCTTTTACGGTCAACACCGGTCTGAAATATACAACTGAATCCGAGGTCGTGTCAGTGTTCGACAGTTACAACAACAGGATAGGCCGCCTCACGATAGCTCAGAACAGCGGTATCAATCTGACACCTTATTCCGCTTTGATTTATTTCAATTTCCAGAAATTTGGCACAGGTATTTTTGCGGTCCAGTCTGCAGACTTCAATTACGAATACAAATACGTCGAAAGAAACGCTTTTTACCAGATAGTAAGCGAAATCTCGAAAAGTTCGTCGGGAAACGGCAACATATTCGGAATTATGGCAAATTACTCGGGAAAAGCGTTTTCAGCGGGAGCCGAAGTGGATTATCTCTCGTTGAATTACGACAAAAAATACGAACACATTTTTTTCGAAACCGGAAGAACCGACACTATCGTAGAAGAAAAATTTGACGAAAACGCGTTTGTTTTCAAAGGCGGCTTGAAAGCCTCTCACAGAAATTATTCGGCAGGTTTTGTTTTTTCGACGAGTGACAAAGAGACCAACACTCCCCTCAAAACAGGACTGGGAATATCAGTCGGCAACACCGGATTCATCCCTTCGAGAATCCATTTTGACTTCAGGAGAAATTTTTACGGTCAGCTTAATGATTCACTCAGAGACGTCAATTCATTTTACTTCGGTCTTGAGAATAAATTTTACAACAGAACCGTCTTTTCTCTCGGAGGCGGTTACGAGGAAAACTGCTTCGAGAAACAAGCCGGCGTATTTTTTTTCACGGCAGGATTTTTGACGGATTTCGAACCGATCGCTTTTTCGATGTCCTTTCAATACGATCAGAGAGATTACCCAAAACCAGGTGACGCGGTTCTTACAGTCAGAGAAAGCTCTGTCGGCATGACCTGCGGAATCACGTATTTACTCTGAGGAGAAAACATGAAAACCGGACTTTTCTTATTGTTTTCGGCTGCAGCCTTTTCTTTGGCGGCTTTCGGAGCCAATGAAGTCGTCATGATGGCTAACAGGGATTATTACCCGATTCTTCACGAGATTCTTCAAAATGCAGAAAATGAGATCCTGATAATAATGTATCAGGCGAGAACTTATCCGGCTCACCCTGACGGAGTAAACGAACTTCTTTATCAGGACCTTTTCGACGCCGTAAGCAGAGGCGTAAGAGTGGAAATCATACTCGACGCCTCCTCATGGAATCTCGGAAGCACTTTTCAGAACCTTCAGCTGGCCGAACTGCTCCGGGAAGGCGGAGTCCAGGTGCTCTGGGACCCGCCCGACGTCACAAGTCACGACAAGTTGCTGCTGGTTGACGACGAAATTGTCGTCGTCGGTTCGACCAACTGGTCTTATTACGCACTCGCGAGAAACAACGAGATATCGGTCATGATAAGATCGTCTGATTTCTATCGCGAAGTGAGATCCTATTACGACAAGATCAGGGAACACAGTACGGAAGAGCTCATTCTCGACGCTGAAGAGGGCTATTCAGATGAGAATCCTTAAACTGTCTCTGATTTTCGTTACAGTTGCTGTTCACTGTCTTTTTTCTGAACGGATAAAAATATGCTTTACCTCGGATGTTCAGGGAAGTTATCTCCCTTCTGAGGCCACTTGGATAAGCTCATCCTTCCCTCCGCCATTGGGGGGCGCGGCATCTCTTTCCGGATTTTGCGCCCTCGAAAAACCGGATCTGCTTCTCGACGCGGGTAATTTCTGGGGACTCTCGCCTCTCGGTTCGACAGGTAAAATTAAAGCGGGGATATTCGCCTCAAATAAAATCGGATACGACGCAATGTCGGTAGGGATTGATGACCTTTTCAAAGGTGTGGAATTTTTAAAAATCCTCTCCCCCGGGCTTTCGTGCGGTTTTATATCTTCCTCGATTTTAGACAGCTCGGGTAACTTCGTTTTTGACCCTTACAGAATATACGATATAAACGGCGTCAGAATCGGGGTGACAGGACACGTTTCAAGTCACGCGGAATGGTTTTTACCTCAGGGTATTTTGAACGAGTATAAAATTCTCGACGAATCGACCGCCGTCGAAAGATCGGTTGAAGAGCTTTTATTGAACGACTGCGACATTGTAATATCACTCAGCCATTCGAGTTTCAGGCACGACACTCTTTTAGCCAATGCGGTGTCCGGCATAGACATAATTATCGGCGGATTCGACGGTTTTGCCGGAACATGGGAAAGTTTTGTCAACCACACATTGAATTTCAGAGTTCACACGGACATGTCTTCTGTCGGCCTGATTGATATTGAAATTGACGAAAACGGCGGAATAAAAAACTGGAATTTCAGAGAAATCAACCTTTTTACGGAAGCATACAATCCCGACGAAGATATGCTTGAAAGCCTGAGAGTGTTTATTGGAAATTCAGATAGTCGGTAGAAAAAGTTCGGGAAAATCGACACTCCTTGAATTTTTGACAGGATCAAAAATAGCGAGGGGTGTTCTCGACCTTCTCGATGAAAGAGTCGATTGGCTCACTGAAATGAGTTCGTCGAAAAAGAAAGTGTATGCAAAAGTTGAACTCGTTGACACACCTTCATCGAAAACCGGCGCGGAAGACGAAAGCTTCTTTGAAAAACAAGTTGTGCCTCAGGCAAAAGGCAAGGACGCCATTTTGTACTGTCTCAGGAATTTCACCTTGCCCGGTTCCGCTCTGCCTTCTCCTGACCCTCTTTCAGAGCTTGACCTTCTCGAAACTTTTCTCATTCTTTCGGATCTTCATACTGTCGAAGGAAGACTCCTGAGACTGAACGACAATAAATTCAAAAGAACAAACATGGAAGACCTTGAAAAGAAAATATTGTCAGAAAAAATATTTCATTTACTTGAAAACAACAAACCGTTGAGAAGTGCCCTCGATCCGCAGGATTTTATTTGGGCCGAAAAAATCGGCCTCGTCTCTCATTTGAAAGCTTTCGCCGTCATTAATTCTGACGAAAGACTTGAAAAATCAAATGAAATCGAAGCTATGATCACGGACAAAGGGATCCCTGCGGTCGTTATATGCTCCAAATTCGAACTTGAAATATCCGATCTTCCCGAAGATGAAGCTGCAAAATTCAGAGAAGATTTCGGTGTAGGAGCGTCTGGAAGGAACGACCTCGTGAAAAGGCTCATGAACGGGCTCGATCTTGTCTCATTTTTAACCACAGGTCCCAAAGAAAGCAGAGCCTGGCTGACTAGAAGCGGTTCAAAAGCCCCCCAGGCGGCGGGAAAAATCCATTCCGACATAGAAAGAGGATTCATAAGAGCTCAAGTGGTGCATTACGAGGACCTTAAAAAAGCGGGCGGTTTTCAAAAAGCTAAAAGTCTGAATCTGGTAAGATCCGAAGGTAAAGAATACACAATGTCAGACGGAGACGTCGTCGAGTTCTTTTTCAGTGTTTGACTTTTTATCTACCCTGACGCCTGTATGTTCCCATTAGCTCGCCCTGTGAGATTATATTAGGGGTGATTTTCCGCAATAACTGCTCTTCGTTCAATCCCGGTCCAAGGTCGAGAGAGTCGTTCAAGGCGTAAATTTTAAAAAAATATCTGTGCGTACCGCTGGGAGGGCAAGGTCCGCCGTATCCTGTGCGTTTAAAATCAGTCAATCCCTGGATTATACCGTTTCCGAGCACGCTGTCCGTCGCCAATCCTTCCTGTAAAAAAGTCACTTCAACAGGTATATTGTAAACAACCCAGTGAACCCAGCCCCCTGAGGGAGCGTCGGGATCGTCGCAGATAATTGCGAAAGATTTGGTCTCTTCGGGGAAAGAATCCCACGACAAATAAGGAGACATGTTTTCCCCGTCGCAAGTATATTTGACGGGGATTTCTTGCCCGTTATCAAATGCGTCGCTCGTCAAAATCATGGTGTTTTCACTTCTTTCAATTCCGTTCCGGTCCGCCGAGCACGCGGCGAAAAATAACCCGAAAAGAAAATAAAAAAAAATTCTCGTTTTCATTCTGTTTCTTCAGGATTTTCCCTGTTTCTGTCCTGTTCAATTTTTTTTGAACTTTCAAGAAGTTTCAGCTCATTTTTCATTTTGCAGTTGCCGAGAAATTTACCGCCCTCTTCTATGTCTATCATTCCGACTGTGACGTCTCCCAGAATGGTTGCGGTTTTTTTTATGAAAAGCGTTCCGTTTATGTCGGCTCCACCTTCGAGAGTGCCCGCTATTATAAGGTTTTCTCCCTTGACCGTGCCTTTGACGTAACCTGTTTCTCCTATAATCACGTCCTGATGTCCGTTGACCGTTCCTTCAATTTTACCGTCAACCCTGATTGAATTTTCAGAAGAGACCGTCCCTTCGAAAAAGGTGGTCTGGCCTACGATGCTTTCAATTTTACCTTCGCCTTTTGAATTCTTGCCAAGCATTTAAAACTCCTAATCTTTTATGAAGTTCATCGGGTCAACAGGTTTATCGTAAATCCTGACTTCGTAGTGAAGATGAGGATCGGTGCTTCTTCCAGTCGAACCCATGTAGCCTATTACGTCGCCTCTTGCCACTTTGTCACGCAAACGGACAGTGAAGCTGTCAAGATGAGCGTATATGGTCTCGAGTGAGCAGTTGTGCTGAATCCTAACAATGTTTCCGTAACCTGACATGGTTCCGGCGTAATTGACGACGCCGTCAGCGCTGGCCCATACAAGCGTTCCTGAAGCGTTTGGAATGTCTACTCCGTTGTGGAATCTGATGGTCGGAAGAAACGGGTCTTTTCTGAATCCGAATCCCGATGTGACGTTGCCGTCAGTGGGATTTATAGAAGGGATGTGAGAAAGTTCATATTCGATGCTGTCGGCTTCTGAAATGGTTCTTTCCGCCAGATCAAAAGCCGCGGGGATTTCAGATCTTATGAACAGGATCTCTTCATAGACATCTCCAATACTGCTTCTGCTTTCACACCCTGCGCTTCCGCCCATTGAAGGCAGAAGTCCCAGAAAAGTCATGTCCTCAAGGCTGTCTCCCGAATCGCTGTCGCTGTATAGTTTGTTTCTGAGTTTCAGTCTGAGTTGTTCAAGAATCATCATTTCGTTTTTAATGTTTTCAACCTGATCAATTATCCTGTAAAGAGTGTCTCTCTCGCTTTGAAGCTCTTCGTTTTTCTCGGCGAGAATGGATTTTTGATTCGCGTAGTACCTGGTAAGAGTAAGTGAAACGGCTGAAAAAAGAATTACAACAACAAACAAGGAAATCATAAGCTTTATTACAAAGTACGAAATATTAATTGTCAGCGGATTTTTCGCGCTGTGGGGTATGAACAGAATGGTCAGATGTTTATTTTCATTTCGTTTCATTTCATATCACTTGTAAGTATTATAAAATCGTTTGATATATTAGTCAAACTGAGTGTGAAAATATATTTCGGCGTTTTAAAAATAAAACACTGAAGAAGCGAAAGCCATTTTTCCGTAATTTCCGTATTCGGAAATCCGGGAAGCAGAGTTCAAAGAGACACCGGTGGCGTATCCAACTTCAATGTAGACATTTTCTCTAAGATTCATCTCCGATGAAAGCAGGACGAACAATGAGACGTCGCAGACGTTCAGAGAACTTTTCATTGACATAGATACGAGGGGGTTTATTTGCCTGTTCAAGCCGAAAGAAAGGTAATTCTTTGCCTGAAGATATATGAAATTCTTCTCGTAAGCTGTTTTGACCGAATTGAGATGATAATTTTCAGCCGAATTTTCGCCGAAGCTGTTAAAATAGTACTCAAAAAACACGTATAAACCGCCGGGAAAATAATAATCAAAACCCGCGGAAGAGTTGAATCCTTTGAGCGAGAAATGACAGGCGTTTTCAAACCAGATTAAAGCTCCCTTGAAAGGACAAGAGAATGAAAACCCGGCCAATAAATCTTCTTTTGCCTGTGCCGCCAGAATTTCCGTGTCAAATCCTCTTAACACGATCCGTGTTTTGATGTAATGAACGGAGTTTTTTCCTGAAAAGTTTCTGCCGAAAACCGATCCGGCGGTCAGTTCACCGGTGCCGCAAGGAAATCTTGCCACGATTGCGTCCACTCCTCTGAATTCTTCCCTGTCCACATTAAAAAATGAAGTTTTGGCCAAAACATCTGTCGGTGAAATAAATCTGGACATTCCCCAGGAGATCGGCTGTCTGCCAGTGTAAACATCGAATTTTTTAGTTTTCAGGGAAACGTAGAGCCTGTCGATGTTATGATTGATGAAAAACGCTTTTACCTTTTCATTTTCTCGCGGATATATGCTCGATTTGATGTCTGTGACTCTGTATGAAAGTTCATCAGACGTAAAATAATCCGCGAAGTATGGATCCGATGCGGACATGGAAAGTTTGTACGAGGCGTTGAAACTAAAATACTCGTTCGGAATGAAACGGATTTTCAAATAGGCTGCGTTTGTGTTCATTCCCCTCGACGATTTTTCCGGAGTAAATTCCGACAGGCTGAAATAATTCTTTATGTAACCGGAAAAATCCACAGTCTCTCCGAACAGACCGGAGAAATAGACAAAAGTAAAAAATAATAAAAAGAGTTTTTTTGAACAGCTCATCTTCTTTCGTCGGAAAATATCATTCCGTCCCTGATTATCAGAACTCTTTTGGCCTTGCTGATAATAAGCTGATCGTGAGTGGAAAATATAAAAGTTGTCCCGTGTTTCTCGTTCATGTCGAGCATCAGGTTTATTAGATTCAAGCTGTTTTCAGAATCGAGATTCGCCGTCGGTTCGTCCGCGAGAATAATTTTCGGATTAGCGGCGACTGCTCTGGCGACGGCTACTCTCTGCTGTTGGCCGCCCGAGAGTTTTGTGACGACTCTGTCGGCGAAACCATCGAGGCCGATTTCTGTCAGAATATTCGATATTTTTTTGTCACGTTCTTTTTTTCCGACGCCTTGAAGAAGGAGAATGAATTCGGTGTTTTCCCTCACTGTGAGCACGGGTATCAGATTGTACGATTGGAATATAAATCCTATATTGTCTCTTCTGAAATCTGAAAGCTCCGATCCTTTCATCTTGCTTATGTCCGTTCCTCCGAGAAAAGACGAACCTTCCGTAGGGGAATCGAGTCCGGCCATCAGATTCATCAGTGTGGTTTTTCCAGAACCTGACGGTCCGACAACGGCCGTGAACTCTCCTCTTTCAAATTCACAGCTGATCCCTCTGACTGCTTCAACAGGCACTCCCCCGTCTTTATATGTTTTCTTCAGGTTTTTTAGGGATATTATGACCGTTTCCATTGAAAGCTCCTTTATAAAGTTTTTTTTACGGCTTTTGTGAGAGATATGCGCGAAGCGTAAGACGCCGGATATATTGCTATCGCAAGTGAAAGAGCCAAAAGCAGCAAAGGGTATTTATAGAATTGCGACAGATTCAAGGATGGATAAATGGTTCTCAAAAGAACGTTTTCATATTCGATGCCCTGATAATCGATACCTGTAACGGAAAAAAAATAAGTGACTAAAAATCCTGCTACACAGCCCAGCAGGACGCTCCACAAGCAGAGTATAAAAGTCTCGATTATGATAAGCCCAAAAACGAACGATTTTTTAGCTCCTATGGCTCTGATGACGCCAAATTCGAATATTCTATCGTAAATTGCCATGAACATAGTGTTGACTATTCCCAAACTGACTATGAAAAAAATTATCAGCGCAACTACTCCGACAGATATTTTTGCAAGGTCAAAAAACGCCGACACGTCGGGATACAATTCCGTCCATCCGGCGGTCTTGTTGCCGTCCAAAGAAAATTCGCTGAAAAAATCATTTTCAAGGTTCTCTGCGTAATATGAGTTTTTGAATTTTACGGCTATCTCGTGTACGCTCCCTTCGAGGGCGAGTATTTGAGATGCTCTTTCAATATTCACGAGAACGACAGTCTTGTTTATTTCTTCCATGTCCGTTTCGAATATGCCTGAAACCCTGAAAAGTTCCTGATAAATCTGACCCGTGAAAGGCTGAGCCACCGTAACTACGACTTTGTCTCCGGAATCGACGCCGAGGCTTCTTGCAAGGTCCTTGCCCAATAGAATGTCCTGCTGGTTGTCGGAAGACAAATACACACCTTCGACGAGGCAGTCGTCGAAAACGGAAATGTTTCTTTCTTTTTCAGGATCTACTCCGGCAAGATAAATGTATTTTATGTCTGAAGCTGAAGTAACGGTTGCGGTTGACAGAATTCTCGGGGCGAAATACAGAACTTCCGGGCGCTCTTTTATCCTTTCAACAACCTGCCTGTAACCGAACAAAGTGTCTTGAGCCTGCATGGTCTCGAGATAATTCTCGGCATGTATCTGAGCTTCTCCTGAAAATATTGAAGTCGCTGAAATTCTCATGTAATCCTGAAATCCGAGTATAAAGGCGTCTGTGAAAATAAGAACGGCAAGACCCATACCGACGGACAACGAAGTTAAAAAACTTCTTTTCTTGTTCCTCAGTATATTTCTTCCGGCAAGTTTGAGCCATAGAGAAAAAATCTTCATCCGAAATCCCTCATCGTTACGCTCGGGTCGGTTTTGGAAGCTTTCAGGGCGGGGAATAACGTGACTACTGTGACAGAAATAAAGAGGAGAAACAGAGGTTCGAGCAATGCTCTCAAATTGAATTCGGCTTTCATCTCTTTGAAAACCATGCCTCCGTAAGAAAATCCGTTCCCTATGACAACACCTTTGACTGACAAGTATGATATGGCTCCTGCAGCGATTAAACTTCCTGCGCAAACGCTTAAAATTGCGAGAAGTAAAAACTCGGCGTAAATAAGCTTGAAAACACCGGCGGGTTTCATACCGAGGGCTTTTAATAATCCGTATTCCCTCGTTCTTTCAAGGACCGACATCAAAATTGAATTAAAGACGCCGACTGATATCACGAGCATTATTATCAGGCGAAACACTCTGTCTCCTGCCCTGTCTGCCTGCATGGCCTTGTAAAAATGAGCGGCAAATTCAATCCAGGTCTTGGTCTCAAGTTCTTCAGGTATTTCCGATTCTATTTCAGCCGCGATCTTATCCAGGTCATTCATCGAGTGAGCCAATATTGATATTTCGTGACAACTGCCGTGCATGTAAAACAGGTCCCATGCGTCATCAATGATTATGTAGCAGTTTATTCTGTCTTCAGCCGGATTTCCCGTCGAAACCATTCCCTTTATTTCGTACTGGTCGTTCGCTATGGAGCCGTCTGCCGCCTGCGAAAGAAACACAATCGTGTCACCGATTTCTGCCGATATTATTTTTGCCAGGTCTCTGCCTATGATGACTTTTTTACTGTCGGAATTATCGAGGTAAGCGCCTTCTGTCATTTTTCTTTCGAAATTCGAAGTCGCCGATTCTTTTTCAGGATCAATTCCTATTATCTGAACCGCTGTTGTTTTATCTCCTGCCATTCCGAGTCCTCCGGCAAAAACTCTCGGCGTCCAGCTTTTGACCCCTTCTATTTCAGAGACGACAGAACCTATCGAATAAGCGTCTTTCACGCTTTTATAGATGGACGGAGATTCGAGATATCCGTCCGCGTGAATCTGAATATGCCCCAGTCTGTTTTCAGTGAAAACCTCTATGATACCCTTGTAAGAACCGTCCGCCCATGCTATTGAAATTGAAAAAAGTGCGAATCCCCCGGCCATGGTTATCCCGGTTATGACGGACCTTCTTTTCTGACGAAGAAGATTTCTCAGGGCGAGTTTTAGATAAAACATCAGTTTCTCTGAAGATTTTTCAGAGTGAAAATCTCTTCGTCTATCTCTGCGTCGAATTCCATTTCAGTGAAACGGATTTCGGTTCTGTTGCCTGGTCTGTCCATCGGAACGAGTTCCATGACAGACGGGATTTCTCTTGTTCCGAAAATCCTGACGTCAGAATAAGTTATTGTTCTTTTGTAGTTTCCGTCTTCGTCGTAAAATTTTTGCCAGAGCGGCAATAAATCGTTTTCACTAACGGCCGTTATTATCTTCCCCCATACAACCGCGGAATTTTCTTTCGGCAGCATTTCCAAATACAATTCGCCTTCTTTTGAATCCTCGATTTTAACGATTCTGTATGTGTAATCTTCTTCGAAGGAAGATTCTTTGACGAGGTCGTCGTTAGTGAAATCCGACCCCATCCACGAAGAAAGCATCATGGACGGCGGAATTTTCATCACTCTGTTAGTCGGAGGAAGGTAATTCCACATATCCGTACCGATTCTCAGTGTCGCGTAATCCTTTTCTCTTTCCGGTGAAATTATTCTTATAAATGTTTTTTCCATGCCGAGAGTCCAGATGTTGAAAATGAGAGTTCTCTGCCAGTCGGGAGTGACAATTTTCATTTCGATTTTTCCAAAACTCGATTCGCTTCTGTAAAGATCGTCGAGTTTCCTGACAATTTCTTCAGCCGTGTAAGAATGAATGGACCGGCATAAAAATATCATTGAAAAAAACAAAAATATTTTAGCGTTCATGAATTTCTCCCGCGTTTATGAATTTATAAGTTTTTCATTTATTAAATCTAACAAATATTTTCATGAACGACATCGTTTTTCAATCGAAACATTTTGTTTTCCGGAAAATATTCTCATTGATTTTATCTTTACCGGATGTATAATCACGTAACTTTTTAAATTCTCACAGAAAGAAAGATCAAGCGCAAACATGATAGAAAACATGACAAAATTCATATTTCAGCTTTCGCTGATAATAATCGCTGCGATAGGCACTGGAATCCTTTTCAGAAAAATAAAACTTCCCGCTGTTCTGGGCGAGATTATTGCCGGAGTCGTAATTGGACCATATGTTTTGGGCAAGATACATCTACCGGGATTTCCCGAAGGGCTTTTTCCGTACAATCACGCCATGAACTTTCCTGTAAGCGCAGAGCTATATTCTTTCGCCACGGTCGCTTCAATAATCCTTCTGTTTTTTTCAGGCCTCGAAACCGACATTAAGCTGTTTCTTCACTACTCACTCTCGGCCAGTGTCATCGGAATTGCCGGAGCAGTATTTTCATTTTTACTCGGATCCTACTGTTCCGTAATTTTTCTGCACGAACCGTATTTTTCTTTCAAATCTCTCCTTCTCGGGTGTATAAGCATGGCCACTTCGGTAGGAATAACAGTGAGAATTCTTTCCGAAAGAAGAAAAATAGACACTCCGGAAGGAATCACTATATTGTCCGCGGCAGTGATTGATGATGTCTTGGGAATAATCACCTTGTCCGTAATACTCGCTTTCGCGTCGACAAATTCCGCCGGCAAGTTTTCTAACGTCAATTTCTACAAAATTTTTACCTTTACACTGAAAATCGTAGCTACGTGGCTGATATTCACCGTTCTGACTCTTCTCGCGGCGAAAAAAATCGGCAAGGCTCTAAAAGTTTTTAAAAACAGAATGACGTTTTCATTGCTGTCCCTATCTCTGGCCCTTTTAATGGGCGGTGTTTTCGAAAAATCCGGCCTGGCAATGATAGTGGGGGCTTATGTCATGGGTCTTTCTCTGTCGAGAACCGACATCAGTTATGTTATCAAGGAATCTTTGGGTTCCCTTGAAGCTTTTTTCGTTCCTGTTTTTTTCACGGTCATGGGGATGCTGTTAAATCCCGCGATTTTTCTTCAAAAAGAAATTGTCGCTTTCGGCATAATTTTCACTGGGACGGCAATCATTTCGAAAGTCATAGGCTGTGGTCTGCCAGCCTACTTTATGAATTTCAATCTCAGAGGCGCGATCAGAATCGGACTCGGAATGATACCGAGAGGTGAAGTAGCTCTAATAATCGCAGGCTTTGCCCTTATGTATTCAATTTTTGACGAAAAGACTTTCGGCGTTTGCGTCATGATGGCTATGCTGAGCACGCTCATCGCTCCGCCGTTTATTGACGCGTCTTTTCGTTCCAGTAAAAAAGGCGTAAAAAAAGAACCCAAAACCGTCGAAGAAGCCGAAGCGGTTTTCGACATTCCCAATCCGGAGCTTTCTGCTCTCATATTGTCAAACGTACTTAACAACTTCAGTATGGAAGGTTTTTTTATAACTCATATAAAATCAGAAGAAAACTTGCATTATATAAGAAGGAACAACATTTTTTTAAAGCTGACCGTCTTCAACGATAAAATGATTTTCAAGGCAAGGCAGGAAGATATCGGGCTAATAAATACGATCATTTACGAGTCGTTTCTAAAGTTGTTCGACACTTCTCAACATCTTAAATCTCTTGCAAAACCTGTCCAGATGAAAAAAGAAATAGTCACTAACGGAGGTTCAAAATTTGAAATTGACCTGGCGAAATACATAGAACCTTCATGTGTATCCATCCCTTTGAAATCTTCTGAAAAAGAAGGCGTCATAAACGAACTTGTTGAAGTTCTCTCAAAAAAAGGGAAAATTGAAGATAAAGAAACTGTTGTGAAGTTGATCCTTGACAGGGAAAAAACAATGAGTACCGGTCTCCAAAACGGTCTCGCAGTTCCTCACGTCAGGACCAGCCAGGTGAAAAAAGTCGAAATCGCCATCGGCATATCGAAAAACGGTGTGAAATTCGGCTCTATAGACGAACTTCCTTCAAAAATAGTTTTTCTCATACTGTCCCCTGAAGATAAATCTCCGCACCTTGAAATACTCGCTTCCCTCGGTAGTCTTTTCAGGGACAAGGATTACGCCGACAAAATCGCCGGATCTTCCACTCCTGAAGAAGTCATTGAACTGTTGAAACACAAACGCCTTGTCTTGCCGCGTAAAACTATTTTTCCTCTATGATACTGTGTTTTCGCATGCATTGGTTTTCTATCCGCAAAAAACGATAAATTATTATTCGGTTTTTGTCACCTTGCCGGTTATCGTTCCGATTCCGGGATTTTCGAGGAATTTTGCAGAATAGAAATAAACACCTGAGGGAATTCCTGAGCCGAATTCGACAGATTTGTCTTTCCCTGTGTAACTGAATCTGATCCTTCCTGAAATATCGAAAACCGTCAATTCGAAAAGTCCGGGAGAATTGGTCTCAAAAGCGCAGGCGTCCCTGAATAAACCGGATGATGGTTTTACAGAAAAACAGCACGAATATTCTTCTGTATCCACTTCGCTGACAAATGATGCTGGCAAAACCGTCACGCTTATATTTTGATCCTGTGAAATGTCAGTCTGTCTCCTTCTGAATCTGAAGATTTCGGTGATCGTCTGAGGCGAGTTGACTTGCGGAGCCGACATCAGGGAATACCTGGCGGAATACTGCCCTGGAAGCGCGTCAATGCCGGTTGTCAGGGCATTAAAAGAATCCTGCCAATAACCGGCCAGATAAAAACAGCTCGCTGAATCTGATCCCAACAAAACAAGTGAATCCAGGGGCGATTCGCCCGTGTTCAATAGATAAAAGCTCACAGTAAATGTATCTCCCGAATAAACTGTGTCACTGCAATGTATTGAATCAATCGCCGCCTCAAAACAATTCGAATCTTCGGGGCAGGGAATCGTTGTCGTGTAACTGACATAGTGTATCCAGCCGATAATATTGCTGTCGGCAAGCGATATTCTCGCCCAATTTCCGGAAAAAGTATCCGGGACGAAACATTGACCGCGTGAAACGAGAGTCAGTACAGCAGAATCGGTTGTCGGTCCGGACCGTACGTTCAAAAGAGAAGCCGTCACCAGAAGAATTTCGTTGCCGTTAGCGCCTTTCAAATACTGCTCAGGATTTCCGTCTCCGCCGTATGCCCAGCCGTGAGCGTAACCGCTTCCTGAGGGAAAGTATATTTTGTACCAGTTCCCGTTCCTGTCAAAAACACAGAATTTCTGTCCCGAGTGAATTTGAGAAATGACCGGATACGAAGACGAAGGCCCGCTCCTGACATTCAGTTCGGCAGTTGCGACCTCTGCGGAATAATGTCCTTCCGGGGGTTCGATAGAGAATACGTGGCCTATCACGTTCCATAAATCGTCCTCTCCGCTGTCGTATCCGAGAGCCCAGCATCCCGCGCCCTGAAGCAGGCTGTCTCTTGCGATCTCGAGCTTGAGCATGACGCTGACCGAATCGTCGTACCAGCATTGATGCCACGAAGTCGAATTGTATCTGTACCAGGGAGTCGATGAATTATCGTCCCACAATCTGCCGTATGTCAGCGCGTTTGCCTTGGCGTTTTTGAATATTACCGCACTTCCGTTTCCCGTTGTTGATGATCCTGCAGACTGCGTTTCAGTAGGCCAGTCTATGCCGTAATACGGAATGCCGAGGATCACTTTCTCTCTCGCCGTGCCGTATGAATTGATAATGTCTCCGACAGAAGTGTTTACCGCGTAATATCCCCAAAAAGAACTGTTGAAAGTCGGAGAGACAGGTCCGGCAGTTGAAGAGCCGCTGTAGTGATAATCGTATGCCATTATGAATAATCCGTCGCACGTGTCGGCGAGAGCCTGAAAATTGTAACCGGGATACCATCCCGGAACACACGGCATCGCTATGTAAAGTTCTTTTCTTCCTTCTGTGCTGTTGTGCAAGGAATTCGAAAGTTCCCTGATGAACAGAGTAAAGGAATCTCTGACGGATGATGTCACGAATTCAAAGTCTATATTGGCGCCTTCTATTCCTCTCGAATTTACAAGAGACGTTATGTTTGAGACCGCCGCCTGCCTTGCAACCGAACTGTTCAAAAAAGAGGAAACCGACGAACTGCCGAAAAGAGTGAAGGTCATGTGAACTCTCACTCCCCTGGGATGGCAAAGAGATACTATCTCATTGAAATTTGTCTGATTGGGTATCGCTCCGATACTCCCTGAAGCGGATAATTCCACTGAGAAATACGCCAGGTGAGTCAAAAGGCTGTAATCGAATTCCTGGTACGCAGAGTTTGAAACCCAATATGGAAGATAGCCGTAATAGTCGTAGCGCAATCCGTCCGGTGAGATATCTTCGAAAGGGATATTTACCGGTCCGACTTCAGTAAAGTCAATTTCGTGCCTGTGATTATCGTATTCAATCCGGTGGATTGATGTTCCGACAACAAACACTGAAAAAACAATTATTGATAACACGTCACCGCCTTGATATTTGTTTACCTATTTGCTATTATGATAATTCCTGAGTTAATTTTATGCAAGACGAGTCATCTTTAAAAAACAGCATATCTGATAAGGACATCAGTTATATAGTGTCCGAATCCGGCGTGCAACGGACCACCGTAGCCAATCTGATCGAGCTATTCGACGCTTCGATGACCGTACCTTTTATTTCGAGATACCGGAAAGAAAAAATCCAGAGCGCTGATGAAGTTGTAGTCCAAAAGATCAAAGATTTCTGTGATTACATTTCAGAACTGAACTCGAGAAAAAAGACAATATTGACGACAATTTCAGAACAGGGATCACTCACGGATGAACTCCGCAGTAAAATAGAATCTGTATACTCAAAGAACGAACTCGAGGATTTGTATCTCCCTTACAAGCCTAAACGCAGGACAAAAGCCTCCATGGCCAAAGAGAAAGGTCTTCTGGACCTCTCCCAAGACATATTGAGACCGGACATTCAAGGGGAGCCAAAACACATGTCCCTGAAATATGTCAAAGAAAAAAAACTCGAACTGACTCCCGAAGAAGCTCTCGAAGGGGCCGGTCACATTCTCGCCGAGCAGTTTTCGGAGAATTCCGAAGTCAGGAAAAAAGCCCGCGATTTTCTCAGGGAAAACGGAGTCGTAATTGTAACAGCCGCCGAGGGATGGGCCGACAAACGCTCTAAATTTGAAAAATACTACAATTTTACAGAAAAGATCAAATTCATACCTTCTCACAGATATTTAGCCATAGCCAGAGGAGAAAGGGAAAAAGTTCTCAAAACATCAATCACCTCCGTAAAGGATTCATACTGTTCAGAACTTTCGACTCTTCTCTACGATTGTTCTCATCCGAGAAGAATGTTTTTGGACAAGATGCTCGAAGACTCTCTGAAAAGGCTCATCGTGCCATCAATCGAACTCGACATAAGGCTTGAACTAAAGAAGACATCCGATGTTGAAGCCGTGGAGATTTTTTCAAAAAATCTTGAAAGCCTCCTTCTATCGCCTCCCGCAGGCCACATGAAAGTGATGGCCGTAGATCCCGGCTACAGAACAGGCTGTAAAACGGCAATAATTGACGAACTCGGAAATCTTGCCGAAGATTTCGTGTTCTTTTCGGTGGGCTCCGAAAAAGCTTTGGCTGATTCATCAAAAAAAATATTGAAGTGCATTGAAAAACATTCCATTCAGGCAATCGTCATCGGCAACGGAACCGCGTCGAGAGAAACCGAAATACTTGTAAAAAAAACAGTCGAAGGAAAAGACATAATAGTCACGGTCATAAGCGAAGCCGGCGCATCTGTTTATTCCGCGTCAAAAGCCGGACGGGAAGAATTTCCCGACAAAGATTTAACCGTCCGCGGAGCTATATCAATAGGCAGGCGTTTTCAGGACCCGCTCTCCGAACTCGTCAAGATTGATCCCAAAGCTATTGGAGTCGGTCAGTATCAGCACGACGTCAATCAAACCCTTTTGAAGAACAAACTCGACTCTGTAGTAGTCTCTGTAGTCAACAGAGTTGGTGTCGATCTCAATATCGCATCGTGCCATTTGCTGAAATATGTTTCGGGAATCGGAGAAACTCTCGCCAAAAACATAGTGGATCACAGAAAAAATTTAGGAGCGTTCAATAGCAGAAAAGATCTTATGAATGTGCGAATGTACGGAGAACGGGCTTTTCAGCAGAGCGCCGGATTTCTCAGAATCAAAGGCAGGGACGAGCCGCTGGATGCGACCGGCATACATCCCGAATCCTACTTCATTGTCAATCAGATTTCAGATGACCTCAAAAAACCTCTTTCCGATCTCATAGCGAACATTGAACTGCTTTCAAAAATCAACCCTGAAAAGTACACGACGGAATCCTTCGGTCTCCCGACAGTTCTTGATATTTTCACTGAATTGAAAAATCCCGGCAGGGATCCTCGCGAAGATTTTCAGATGTTCCTTTTTAACGAAGGAGTCGCAGACATCTCTGAAGTCAGGACCGATATGATACTCGACGGCGTCGTCACAAACGTCACGAATTTCGGCGTTTTCGTCGATATCGGAGTTCACATAGACGGACTGGTACACATATCCGAACTCTCGAACTCGTTTGTCACGAAACCGGAAGAATTCATTTCAGTCGGAAAAAAAGTGAAAGTGAAAGTCGTCTCCGTCGACGAAGAACTCAAAAGGATCAATCTGAGCATGAAGGCTCTTGAAAAAAAATCCGATAAAAAGAAGAAAAAAAAGAAAAAATCCATGGCAGAATCAGTCGAACAACTGAAAAAAATATGGGGTTCCCGTTGAAAAATCAGTTGTAATTTCTGTTACAATTCCTGATTTTCTGTAAATTTACTACTGGTTCGATTCTCAAACACGGGTAATAAAAAGGCGAAATGCATTTTCAGCTAAAAAATGCATTTCCGATACTTGAGTCGTTATTTATTCTGTCTCTATTTTGTTGTTTCTGACCTGATAGGCGACGTCTATCATTTCTCTGTAGAAAAGCGCTTCATTTTTAAGAGACAAGTTGGTCATGTTGTGAACCGAAAAATCGAGAGCCATTTTTCCCATGTCGTATAACTGAACTGTAGAAGTGTCTACGGCGGCTGAAGTATCGTACATCAGCGCAAAAACAGCGTTTTCGCCGGCGTCGAGAAGAGCCAGCATGGCCAGCCCGGAATCTTCTACAAAGAATTCCTGCAGTCTCGGAAAGATTATGGACACTGAATTAATCGGGTCAACCATATCCGTGAAACCCAAGGTCGCCACGAGCGCGACCGTTTTGGACGCATTCACTTCCCCTCCGAAGACTTTCTGCCATTTTTCGGCGGCCATTTGGTATTGAAGCTGGAGAGCAAAAGAGTATCCTTCGAGAGTTGTTATGAGTCCTTTGGATGTAGTGTCCTGGTTGGAGATTTTCGAAAGCCTGTCCATCGACTGGGTCAAAGCTGTCAGGACTTCCTGTGTGTTTTCTCCGTAATACAGGGCGTCAAAATTATTCATGGTTAGAAGAATGTGATCCTGTGTTTTCATCGTGTCGCCTCTTCGTCCGAAGAGGTTGGACAAAAGGACTATGAGAGATACGGCCGCGACTACAACAATGGCCGAATGATAGGGATACTTTTTGATGAGAATGACGATTTTTTTTATGTATTTAATAAAAGCATCGTCGTGTCCTATTTCCTGATGAGGAAGATTTTTCGTCATTTCTTCTCCTTTAAGATCGTAGATTTCGCCCCCGACAAGATTCGAACTTGTGGCCCCCGGTTTAGGAAACCGATGCTCTATCCACTGAGCTACGAGGGCGAGATAAAAATATCGTTTTCACTCTTTACGAGCGCAATGACCGATGTATAAAAACGAATTGTCCGATAATTTCAGAATAAAATCAAGTCAAAATCGTTTGGAATACGAGAATTCAATATGCAGTGTTTTAAGATTTAGGCGATCTTTTCATCAAATAAAAAACTTCAACTAAACAAACAGCAAAGAAAACAAGGGCTACTGTCTTTTGAAAAAGCATGATTCCATCAAAACCCGAATAGTCCCACAAAAAAAGAACGATACAGCATACTGCCAAAAGAAATCCGTAAAAGATCGCCGCTTTTCTGCCTGTGCCCCACAAGATCTTTCCGGCAATACAGTAACCCAAGCAACCTGAAATCCATCCCATAGCGGCTCCAGCAGTTATGTCAAACGGCCAATGGACCCCGACGACTGCCCGTGAAATGGCGATAATTGAAGCTATAAACAAAACAATTATTTTAAGCGGCCTCTTCCCCTCTTCGGATATAACTGAAGCCAGTACAAAAACCATCGACGCATGCCCCGACGGAAAAGAATACTGTCCCCAGTCAGGTCCTATGAGAATCATTGAGTTCCTGTCCAGGACCCTCGTCGGCCTGAGGACGTGAAATGACCTCTTCAGTATTTGGTTTAATATTGTCGAAATTATTGCGGCGATGATGACAGCAAATATTATTTTAGGTTTTTTCCTAACAAAAGGAGTCAGGATGACAAAAGAGACCAACCCGTCGGAAAAGAATGTAAAAAAAATCCAGACATTCTCTCCCGTTACCGACGATAAATTATTGAGGAATCTGAAAATAGACATGTTGACAACAGGCACGGCAGTGAGAACTGCGAGAAACGACAAAATCAGTGTTACGTAAAAATACCGGTTTCCAAGGAGGTGAAGTTTATTTATTCTCGCCGAGAACTTTAACATAAATCTTTTGAAACATGATCATTATCATTCCGATGAAAGCGACAAAAAGCCAAAAATATGAGCCGAGTAGATACAATATCGGATCGGTTGCATACCTGGGGGCTTCGGACATCACCCACTTATTGAAACATACTGAAAGGTATGTCAGATGCGAAAGAACGTATATCGAAAAGCAGAAAAGACATAAAACGGCGCCCAGGATCAACAAGACATATCCTAAGATCATAACAAATTTCATTTAAAAAATGTTCTTTCCTGTAATCAAAACAAACAACATTGACTTTAGTATTCCCTCGTGTTTTATAGTATAAGCTATTGCATAAACATGGAAATGTCAAATTCCATCCCGTCATGACTTTTTAAGATATTACAGGTAAAATACTTAATTTATCTTGTAAATATTATTTTTATCTTGTATAATTTCAATGATAATAAAGGAGGCTAATATGCTAAGCACGGTAACCATAAGGGGTCAAACCGCCATACCCTCGGCCATAAGAAAAAAATACAAAATTCTCCCAAAGTCTAAACTGGCTTGGCTTGACGACGGATTTACAATATCAGTTCTGCCTATACCAAAAGATCCTGTAAATGAGTTGAGGGGGAAATATAAAAACATAGATTTCTTGAAAGCTTTGATAGAATCGAGGAATGAAGAGCGGAAAAGTGAATAAAAGATACGTTTTAGATACTTCAGCACTGTTTACTCTCATAAAAGACGAAAAAGGGAGCGAAACGGTAGATGATATTTTAACGAGATCAAGAAACAAAAAATGCGAGAGTTTTATTTCTTTTATCTCTTTTACCGAAGTTTATTACATAGCATGGCAGGGAAAAGGAGAAAGCGCGGCAAAAGAATTGGTAATATTGCTAAAAGCGTTACCCCTGCAATGCGTCGAGCCCTGCGAAAGAATTACATTGTCGGCCGGCAGGATAAAAGCAAACCACAGGCTTTCCGTTTCCGACGCTTTTATTGCCGCGACAGCTCACGATAAAAAGGCTGTACTTGTCCATAAAGATCCTGGACTCGAATCAGTTTCAGATTTTGTTGAAACACTTCAATTGCCTTATAAAAACAGATAATGAATGTCAATCCTTCATCTCTTGTCAAGCGGCAAATATCTTTACGAGCTGCAGCGGCATATAGCTTTACGAGTTTAATAAGAAAAAATATACACCACTAATGAACACAAATATAAAGAAGAATCAACCGCGTATGAACACGAAAGATAAGAAAGAAGAAAAAAAGAATATTAACCGCGAATCCGATTTTTGAATCAAAGATTCAAAATATCGTCACACGAAGGAGAATAAAGAAACTTTTCTTTATAAAATTTGTCCTGCAAATTTTATAACTGTGTAGATCTCTTATATGGCGTGCTTTACGTGCTTAATCATTGGTGCAGATTGGTGATCGATCAATGATATAGCTTTTGTTAAAAAAAATTGCTAAATTTGAAGTATGTCTCGACAAAAAATTAGAAATATTATCCTCAAGCATTTAAGGGAATATAATCCGGAGTTAATAGGATTGTTCGGATCTTATGCTCGAAAAGAAGATGGAAAAGGAAGCGATATTGATATTCTTGTGCGTTTTCATGGTAATATTTCACTTCTTCAATTATTGCGAATTGAAAATGAACTTACAGATAAGCTTGGAATAAAAGTTGATTTGGTAACAGAAGGATCAAT
>JAFGSQ010000053.1 GCA_016934535.1 candidate division WOR-3 bacterium | reverse complement strand
TATATTAACTATATTAATATTTTTACTTGACAAAATAAATATATTTGCTATACTTGAATATAAAGGAGGTCGAACATGGAAAAAAAATGTCCTTACTGCAAAAGAGAAATGAAAATAAAGGAGGTCGAATGCCTTGATTGTAAGATACGCATTATAGGCGATTTCGATCCGTCGCCGTCCATTCCCGAAGAAATTTTTAATTTCATTAAAGTATTTGTTTTTACCGAGGGAAACATCAAAAAAGTTGAAAAAATTTTGAACTGTTCCTATCCGAAAGTCAAAAGCCTTTTGAGAGAAGCTAAATCCGCGCTCGGAGTCGACGATAAAAACCCTGACGAAGAAAGAACCGACGTAGGCGGAGTGCTCGATCTTCTCAAAGAAGGAAAGATCACTTACGAACAGGCGATGGAAATAATTGAAAAATCAAAATGAAAGGAAAAAAAATGAAAACAAGAAGAGGCAGGACATCATTTTTCTCGAGAACTTATTCGAGAAAGATAAAAAACGGTGAAATATTCTTCATCGGCAATAAAATTTTCATTTGGTGAAAGGAGCCGAAAATGAAATCTCAAAAAATAAGACAATCCAGCGCCGTGAGAAACTTTTTCAGAAAAACAATCACGGGAGAAATTTTATTCTCGGGAAAAAGAGCTGATCTCGGACATAAATACAACCTGCTCAAACAAGCCGTCCGTTGACGGGCAATTAACAAGGAGCGAAAAATGACTTTCTCAAAACCCGAGGGAAACCTCGGAATAGAAATAAACCTGAGAAACAGCGATCTCAGTATATCGTTCGAAGAAAGAGACGACATTGAAGTCGAATTCGATGAATTGAGAAAAAATGCCGCTGAAGACAGATTTGAAGTCACCCTCGAAAACGGAAAGCTGAAATTGAAAGAGAAAAAAGAGAAATCGTGGATGAGGAGCTTTCACAGGGAGCCGTCAGACGTCGAATTCGTAACCGTAAAAATACCGTCTCTCACGGAAACCGAAGGATCCGTGATTTCTTTCGGAGGCGACGTAGAGACAAAAGACATGAATTTTAAAGGTAAATTTCTTGTCTACAGCGGCGACCTGTCCCTAAAAGGGAAGACGAAAGCAGACGCCGATTTCAAAGTGTACAGCGGCGATTTGAAATGCGATTCATACTCGGGCTCCATGAGAACACAAATATACAGCGGTGACATCGAGATAGTGGACGCGGCAATTAATTTCGTCGAATTAAAAAGCTATTCAGGCGACGTAGTCATAAAAGGATCTTTTTCACTTTCAAAGAATTCGGAGATAAAGACGCTTTCCGGAGACACTTCTTTGACAGTGAATGAATACTCCGGAGAAGCCGAATTGTTCATAAAATCCCTCAACGGTGAAATCGAAATAGAAGGTGAATATCCGAAAGAAAAAATCCATGTTTCGAAACTTTCCGATAAATTCGCCGAAATGAGCGCTTTTCACCTACCCAAATTCAGAAAGATCTTCTCAAAATTCGACAATTTTCCCGACAGAAAAGAAGTTAAAATAGATGAAAACGCCGCAAACATTGAAAAGATACTCGACATGGTGTCGCAGGGCAAACTCGACGCAGACTCGGCAGAAAAACTTATAAAAGCCATAAGGTGACGAAAATGCTTGCGGCATTATACTTCTTTCCGGCGCTGTTTTTCTACGGAGTCGTCAAAGGAGTCATAATAAAAAAGAACATATGGGCAGGATTGGCGCTCAACGCAGTGACGGCCATTTTATTCGTTCTGCTTTTCATGGCGTCTTTAAAATTCAACATCGCCGCTCTAATAATAATCCAGTTTTACCTTTCGGCAAGCGCTTTGGAATATGTTCTTCTCAATTTCGGTTTAGAACCGAATTCGCGCATTTTCGACTCTTACGTATTCGTCAAATCCAAACATGCCGTAATCAGGTATTCGGTTTTCAAACCTTTTCTGCTGATGGCAGCCGATATTTATTTATTCGTGAAAAAAGCGCCTCTTCTCGGTATAAAAGACGACTTGAATTTTTCTCTGGTGTCAAAAAAAGATGTAGTTGTAAATATAAGATTTTAGGAGGATAAAATGAACGAAAAAGCAAAAATACTCGAAATGCTAAACGAGGGCAAAATTACGGCAGAGGAAGCCGAAAAACTTCTAAACGCAGTCAGCGAAGCCAAATCTTCGGAGTCTCAGAAACAAAAACAGGCAAAAATCATGCCTTCAGGCAATCCTGCCAAAGGAAAAATCAAGATTGACGTTGTGTCGTCAGACGGCGACAACGTCAAGATTTCGGTGCCCCTGAAACTCGTAAAAGCTATTGATAAAATGTTGCCGCAAAATGTTGCACTCGAACTGGAAGAAGAAGGAATAAACCTCAAGGAACTGCTTTTAAACTTGGATGAATCAATGGAAGATTTGGATGACGACCTCGTCAACGTGGTTTCTTCGGAAGGAGACACAGTCAGAATATACATAGAGAGATGAAAATTCCGGGTGCTGATGACTCGAATCTTCATTCGTGATATTATATGAACCTATGCGGTTTACTGCAGAAGTTTATCTTAGCGTGGGTTCAAATAAAGGATGGCGGGAATTTAATCACCGGCTCGCGGTTTCGGCTCTCAAAACCCTGCCTTTAATCCTCGCCGAATCCGAATCCTCGCTTTACGAAGAGGAATTTCTGGGAGCCGAAGGACCGTCAATCCTGACTTCTGTTTTAAAAGTCCGTACACCTCTCACGCCGATTGCCCTGCTTTCCATAATTTCTGAAATTGAAAACAAGATCGGAAGAGACAGGCTTAAACGCTGGTCTCCGAGGATTATTGACATTGACATTATCGACTACAACGGCTGGATTTACGCCGACAACAGGCTGATACTTCCTCATCCGCGTTTTGACTCCAGACCGGCTACGGTTATAGCCATGTTGGAGATCAATCCTGACTGGAAACACCCTCTTAAAAAGAGGGCTTTATCGACGTGCGAATCAAACTTCAAAGGGTGTCTTTTTGAAAAAAAAATACTCTGATTTTCTAAAAAATACTCTTTTCGTTTCAATTTCAATTTTCTCGCTTTCTTTTTTTGTCTGGTCTCTGCCGCGCTTTTTCCCGATAGCAGATATGACGATTCCTTCGGGCGAAATTGAATCTGCCGCAAGAAATCACATGCGCAGTTGCGGATACGACCTCAGTTCGCACGAATGCCAAGCCGTTTTAAAATGCGACGAAGACGCCCTTTCATACACAGAATCCGCCCTCGGAACAGAAACGACACAGGGACTCATAAGGAACGGTACCAAAATTTACTACTACGACCTGTATTTCAAAAAACCGGGAAACAGTGAATTTTTTGTCGTCTCATGCCACCCGGATTCAGGAGTAATAAGCTGGAAAAGAATTCTACACGACGACTTGCCCGGCGACAGTCTCACTGAAAACGAAGCGGTCGAAATTGCAGTTAAATTCATTCCGTCAGAAGGTTGGACGCAAAAAGGAATCAACAGAACCGTCCTTATAAACAGGACCGATTACGAAATAATCTTCGAAAGATATTTGTTTCCGGACGACAATTGCAGGGAAATCGCAGTCTTTTCAATGGCGGGAAGAGATATTTCAGGATTTCAGAGGAGGCTGTATGTTCCTTCATCTTTTTCCGATTCTTTGAAAACCGTTCAAAGCAAAGGAGAGTCGCTGACGATTTTGGGTTACATAGCCATGAGCGCCGGAGGAATTTTCGCTTTTATCACTCTCATCAGAAAAATGAACGGAGCAGGCAATTTTGTCCCTGTTTTTTCACCTGTAATAATCCTCGTGTCGCTCTGCTGGTTAGCCACAATACTCCTCGAAAGCCCTATCATTTTCGCCTCATGGGACCCCCTCTGGCCGAAGTTTCTTTTTTCAGTCAGATGGACGGTTTTTGAAGTCATTGGACAGATACAGATTCTGGTTCTTTTCATTTCCATACTTTTTGCAGGACACATCCTGGCCGTATCGGAAAACAGTCGTAAGGAAGAAACTTTCAAAAAAATTTTCAGTAAAAACATTTTGTCCGCCGATGCAAGCCGTTCCCTGCTCAAGGGGGTTTTTATCGGGATGATAAGCGGCGGCATATACGCTTTTCTGTGTCTTGGGTTTAAGGCCTTTTTCCCCTCTTCCTACGACATCCAGCCCCGGGGATTTTATCTTTACATACTGAATTCCAGAATACCCGCACTTTCTTCGGCTCTTTATTTCCTGCTCATCGCCATAATCGAAGAGGCCGGTTACAGACATTTCGGGACCATGCTGACCAAAAAAATGTTCAAAAACACTTTTGCGGCAGTTCTGGCTACTTCACTCGTATACGGCCTCACTCATTCTACTCTCAACTTCCTCCCGCCCGCCGAACCCTTTTGGGGCAGAGCACTAGTCATGACATGTATCGGAGTTTTCTGGTCGGTGGTTTACCTGAAAACCGATCTTCTCACAGTCGTCTCGGCGCATTACCTGTGCGATCTTTTCATATTCAATTTACCTTTGATAGCAAATTCGCCTCCCTCAAATCAATTTCTCACTTTTTTGTGTATTTTCTGGATTTTATTAATTCCGGTAACATCTTTTATTTCGGGGAGATGTTTCAAAACAGGCGGTTTCCTCCGCTCTTAGAGCATTAGCAAATTTTCAGTTGAAAATATTGATTTTTAGTGTTTTACTTTTTCTGGATTAAATTTATATGAAATACAAAAATACTTTAAAAGCCGATTTTCTTCAGATGTTGCCGGCTTATAAATTCCGTTCACATAAATATTTTTGACAAATAAGGGAGGAAGATATGCTGACCAACATAAATCTTGCTGTAAAATGTCCGAAGTGCGGAGCTTCTCTGATGGATTCCGCTCACAGAATAAACGGGGAACCGAGTGTTTTATTTGATGTAAAAATTGAGGGGAAAAAATCGTGGGTCCGGCTGAGTTCAGTTTACGGAGATTACTCTCACGAAATTGGCGTAGATATGAATCACGGCAAAACGGCTGATTTTTTCTGCCCTCACTGCGGAGAAAATCTCGCCGACGAAATCACCTGTTCTTCATGCGGGGCTCTTTTGTGTTCAGTGGCTCTCGAACAAGGGGGGCTTGTAAATTTCTGCACGAGAAGAGGTTGTAAAAACCACTCCATCGAATTCAAGGACCTGGAACATGCCGCGAAAATGTTCGAGGATAAATTCGGTTGGGCCGGCAACGCCGATATAAAGATAGACAACATCAACCCTGCTCCCGATAAGGAGATTATTTCTTCCGGCGCATACCTTTACTGCTACTGCCCGTTCTGCGAACGATCTCTGAATGAAAAGAACACGGTCAAGCTTTTGGTCAAAGGCATGGACAACACCGAAGGTTTTCTGTTTCTCGATCCCCACCTTAACTCGTTTTCGCACAAATCCACAATAGAATTGCCCGACGGCGAAGAAGTTTCCGATCTCATCTGTCCGCATTGCCGTCACACATTGATCTTGGACGAAACTGCGTGCAAAAAATGCGAAGCCAAAACTGCGTCTTTCAAGGTTTCCGCAATGACAAAACTCGTAGATTTCATTTTCTGCGCGAGAAAAAACTGCCACTGGCACGGAGTCAGCGACGAAGATCTCGCACTCATAGAACTTGAAGACAGTCTGGAATGGTAGAGTAGCTTTATGTATCCTGTTATCGAAAAGACAAGCATGGCCGAGAACACGATTTGCCAGTTTACTGTCAAGGCGCAAGACATAGCTAGAAAAGTGAAACCCGGGCAATTCGTAATAGTCAAAGCCACAAATGAAGGGGAAAGAATACCACTGACCGTTGCGGATAAAAACGTCGAAGAAGGCACCATCACGCTGATTTTTCAGGTGATAGGGAAAACGACTGCGATACTGCGGAATCTCGGAATTGGGGAAAACATAAAAGACGTGGTGGGTCCTCTCGGCAAACCGACCCATCTCGAAAAGTACGGAACGGTCGTCTGCGTCGGAGGAGGAACTGGTATAGCAATCCTTCACCATCTGACAAAAGCATTATATGAAATGGGCAACGAGATAATTTCAATTATCGGAGCCAGAACAAAATCTCTGATAATAATGGAAAAAGAAATGAATCAGATCAGCCACCAGCTTATCACCTGCACAGACGACGGTTCATACGGCATCAGAGGTTTCGTAACCGATGTCCTCAAAGACGTCATTTCAAAAAGAAAAGACGTCAAACAGATTGTCGCTATAGGGCCGACACCCATGATGCGCGCGTGCGTCGAAACAGCAAAAAATCCCTACATACCGGTCCTCGTTTCCCTCAATCCCATTATGCTCGACGGCACCGGGATGTGCGGAGTGTGCAGATGCACGGTGGACGGAAAGACGAAATTCGCCTGTGTTGACGGACCGGACTTCGACGGACACAAAGTTGATTTCGACGAACTCGAGAAAAGGCTGAGAGCTTATATGATCCAGGAACGGGAATCCCTTCTTTTTTCAATAAGATAGGCGGTGTCTATGAACAGTATCACTGACTTTAAGTACATAAAATACGGCTCGAAACTCCAGACTTACTGCCCGAACTGCCACAGAGGGCTTAACAAGAAGTATCCCCAGAAACAAACGGAATTCGTTGAGGTCGGGATCGAATACGAAGGTAAAAAAGGGAAACTGAAACTGAGCCCTTATCTCAATATTTTCGATGTCGAGCTGACGATAGAGATGCCGGAAGGAGCGACAGCCGATGATATTTTTTGCCCTTATTGCAGTCAATCTTTCATAGTCGAGACCAGAAAATGCGAGCTCGGAGACCATAAAATTGCCAGAATCTTCGTTTCGGCATATTCACGCCTTCTTCCTTTTTACATTTGCGCGAAAAAGGGCTGTACCTGGCACGGACTTGAAAAAGAGGACGAAGGGTGGCTTAAAATCCGCATACCTAGGCAGAAAATGACAGAACAGGACCCTTACATAAGAATAAAGAATTTTGAGGAAGTTCCTCTTGGTCTCCGAATGGAACAGGCGGCACTCGAAGCTTACAGATGCATGCAATGTCAAAAGCCGACCTGCATCGAAGGCTGTCCTGTAAACATAGACATTAAGGAATTCATAGGCTGTATACGTGAAAATGACATGATAGGCGCAATAAGGAAAATAAAGGAGACCAACTCGCTGCCCGCCATCTGCGGCAGAGTCTGCCCCCAGGAAATACAATGCGAAGCCAAATGCATACTTGGAAGAAGCGAAGAACCTGTGGCTATAGGGAATCTCGAAAGATTCGTAGCCGATTACGAGAGAGCCATGGGAGTTCACATCCCGCCAAAATGCCCGAAAACAGGAAAAAAAGTCGCCGTCATCGGATCGGGTCCGTCCGGTCTTACAATGGCTTCCGAGATGGTGAAATTCGGCCACGAAGTAGTAGTCTATGAAGCTCTTCACGAACTCGGAGGCGTTCTCGTATACGGAATTCCCGAGTTCCGTCTTCCGAAAGAAATCGTCCGCCAGGAAATAGATTATTTGAAAAAACTCGGAGTCATTTTCAAAACCAATCATGTTATTGGCAAAATATTCACAATAAATGAACTGTTCGACGAGCTCGGATTCAACGCCGTGTATATAGCCACAGGAGCAGGCCTGCCGAAGTTTATGAACATACCCGGTGAAAACGCACCCGGCGTATTTTCTGCAAACGAATATCTCACCAGAATGAACCTGATGAAAGCATATATGTTTCCGCGTTTTGACACTCCCAATCCGAGGGGAAGAAGGGTCGCCGTTGTAGGAGGCGGAAATGTCGCCATGGACTGCGCGAGAACGGCTCTCAGGTCGCCCGGAACCGAAAAAGTCTCTCTTGTTTACAGACGTTCCAGAGACGAAATGCCTGCAAGAAAAGAGGAGATCGTCCACGCAGAACACGAAGGAATAGAATTTCATCTCCTGACAAATCCCACAGCGATCAATCAGGACAAACGGGGAAACGTAAGCGGATTGACCTGTATAAAAATGAAACTCGGCGAACCCGACGATTCAGGAAGAAGAAAACCCGAACCTTTGGAAGGATCCGATTACGAAATTGGCTGCGACATGGTAATAATGGCAATAGGCACGGGACCCAATGAAGTTCTTTTTCAGGGCACTCAGGACATGAAAAGGAACAAATGGGGCTACATTGATGTTGACCCGGAAACCGGCAAAACCTCTCTGGAGGGCGTCTGGGCAGGCGGAGACATCGTGACCGGCTCGGCTACAGTAATTCTCGCCATGGGAGCCGCAAAAGACGCCGCCTCCGACATTGACAATTATTTGAGAAAAGAGTGATCAGATATTTTTTTTGATAAACCGAACATCTCCCCTGCGGACGGTGAAACCTTCACTGTCGAACAGTGCGAAGAGAAGAAGGCACAGTTTTCTGTTTGCGTCCATCAGGTCCCTGAACTGGGCAACGGTTATGCCGTTTTCGGCGCCTTCCATCGCTTTTTTCAGTAACTTTTTGGCCTTGTCCGCGATTTTAGCCGAAATATATTCGCCTTCTATTCTGTGAGCTTTTTTGGTCTGCACGAGATAATTCAAAACGAGCTTCAATTCTTTTTCAGATATATTGAACCGTCCCCCGTATTCGGCCAATTCTTCGTACCTAGGAACTTTGACGCCTGATTCTTCGAGAAATTTCTCCATTGTCTCGACCTGCGACAAAAGTCTGGGGTCCAATCCGTCCTTTTTGCCGGTGACGGACCAGTTCTCGCCCTTTTTCTCTATTTCACCTTTTTTTCTCATGTCTTCGAGTATCAGGGCAAGAAGGTCCGCAAAGACATTATTCTTTCTCGCATAAGCCGCACCTTTTATTTCCTCGAGGCTCGGACCTCTGTTCAGCAGAGGATTTTTTTCAGTAAAACCGTTTATCAGGGACGGTATCCTTTTTCTGACTGAAATTTCTTCTTCTTTTTTTATTATTATGAAATCGTTTTTATAAGGCAGCAAGACCATGATCTTCCCCCTGCCCGAATCGAGAGCCTTTAAAATATGATTTTCGTGAATGTTCATTGAATTGGAGACGTCGGACAATCTGGCGACTCCGCCTTTTTTGTTGATCTCTTCGACAACGGCAAACGCCACTCCGCCTGCGGCGATTTCTGCCGCTTTTTCCTTAAGCTTCGCCGTCCTCCTCCTGTGATGTAACGGGAAAACATCAGCCACGAAACCCCCTCCTAAAGTGCAGTCGTCAGACGTGCTCCTTATTATGAATCTGTCGCCGTATCTTGCCGCTATCGGCTTTGACAGGTGCATTTGAACGTCTCCGGAGTCTCCCGGTTTCAGAACGTCCGCGCTGAGCAAGTGAATTCTCGCCTGCTGTTCATGTGTTCCTATAAGAAATATTGCGTTAGACCATACATGAATCTTTCGTCCGTCCCTGAACAAAGAAATCCTGGCGTCCAGCATTTTAGTCTGAGCCAGATCCCTGTCCGATAAAAGGTTACCCTTGACGAATTCTTCCCGCTCCAATCCGGCCAGATTTATCGAAGCTCTGTCGCCGGCGTATATTTCATCGGCTTCAGAGCCGTGCCTTTCCATACGCCTTATTCTGTATTCTTTTTTAGCGCCGGGAAGCATGAACAGTTTTGCATCTTTTCTGATTTTTCCTTCAATCACGGAGCCGGTGAGTACGCTTCCGAAACCCGGAACACTGAATATTCTGTCGGGGTACATCCTGAAAATACCTTCACCCGATCTCGGTTCAGTTCCCTCTATCAGTCTGTGAATTTCCTTTCTCAGGGCTTCGATTCCGCTGCCTGTAACCGAAGAGACCCGCACAACCGGGCAGTTTTCGAGAAAAGTTCCCGCGGTGAAAGATCTTATGTCGTCCTCCGCAATTTCGGCCGTTTCCGCATCCACTATGTCCGTCTTTGTCATCGCGACAAGACCTTTTGCAATTCCCAGGGTCTGCATTATCCAGAGGTGCTCTCTGGTCTGGGGCATAATGCCGCTGTCGGCTGAAATTACCAAAAGCGCTATGTCAATACCGCTTGCCCCGGAAACCATAGTGTGAATAAAATCTTTGTGCCCGGGCATATCAACGATTCCTACTTTTTCACCTGATGCAAAATCCAGGTGCGCGAACCCGAGATGTATGGTTATTCCTCTTTTTTTCTCTTCGGCGTGAGTGTCGCAGTCAATCCCAGTCAGGGCTTTGACCAGCAGGGTTTTTCCGTGGTCAATATGCCCCGCCGTTCCCATGATGAAATGTTTCAACTTTTATATCTCTTGAAGCGTTTCATATATCGAGCCTGTGGAATCCGCTATGTATTTCAGGTCTTTTTCTTCGACCGTCAATACGTCGAAAGCGAGCTCCCCTTTTCTGAGAACGGCGACGACAGGTTTTTTCATCGCCATCAGTCCATTATATATCCTCTGGGCTTTTTTCTTATCTTTTTTATCCGAAAACTCTACAATCGCGCAATAGCTTTCAATGTCCAAATCGGCGAGGGAACCTCCCCCGCTTTTGCCAGCGCTTTTCTCGATCCGCGCCTGTAAACCCCTCTGAACGATCAAATCGGCCAATTTTGTCGCTTTTGCTTTGACGCCTTCAGGATCTGATGTCATCATTCTCAAAACCGGAACGCCCTCAGGGACGCTTGAAGTTACTGCATGCCTGACCGAAACTGAACCGAGTGCCGAAAGTGTCAGTTTTCCGACTCTCAACGCTCTCATCAACGGAGCCTTCTTCAGCCTGTCTATGTTCTCTTTTCTTCCGCAAATAATTCCCGCCTGCGGACCTCCGAAAAGCTTATCTCCGCTGAAGCAGACAAAATCCGCTCCCGAAAGGACAGCGCTTTTGACGTCCGGTTCTTGAGCAAATATCCTGTGAATCCTGTTGTTGACACATCCGGATCCAAGATCGAAAAGCAGAGGAACCTGTTTTTTCTTTGACAGTTCTGTCAGTTTTTCAAGCGGAACTTCTTCCGTAAAGCCTTTTATAACATAGTTTGATTTATGCACTTTCAATAACATTGCCGTTCTCGGACCTATAGCCTGTGAATAATCCGATATCCTGGTTCTGTTCGTCGTGCCGACTTCGACCATTTTTGCGCCCGAAGCGTTTAGAATTTCAGGTATTCTGAAAGATCCGCCTATTTCAACAAGTTCGCCTCTTGATACAACGACTTCTTTTTTTCGGGCAAACACGCTTAGAACAAGCATCAAAGCGGCCGCGTTGTTGTTGACTACGGCGACGGCTTCAGCGCCTGTCAGGAATTTCAAAGCTTCTTCCACACATTCGGTTCTTTTCCCCCGCTCTCCCCTGGAAAGATCAAATTCCAGATCGCAGTATCCCGTCAAAACACTCGACATCTCTCTGACGACCTCCTCTCCGAGAGAGGATCTGCCGAGATTTGTATGTATGACAACACCGGTCGCGTTTATCACTTCACGCAGTCCGGAATCAAAGATTTTAAAGAGTTTTTTACGTGTTCTTGCAAGCGTTTCTTTTTCTATATCATCAATCAAACCCGGATCTTCGCTTTTTTTGATTTCGTCCAAAGCGGATCTGACTGAATATACTAAAGCGTTCCTCCCGTATTTTTCAGACATCTTTACATACTCTGGAGTTTTTAGAAACGCTTCGACGCTCGGGATCCTTCTTATTTCTGATATTTCCTTTTTGATCAAACACCGTCCGGTTAAAGATTTACAAACAGAGAGGGCAGGAATCGAACCTGCCACGGACGGTTTTATCCGGCCGCTACTGGTTTTGAAGACCAGCTGGACCACCAGATCCT
>JAFGSQ010000052.1 GCA_016934535.1 candidate division WOR-3 bacterium | reverse complement strand
TTTTCCTTCACGAAGTGAAGAAAATCATAAAGAAATATTTCTTTATAAAATTTGTATCACAAATTTTATAACTTCGTGGTAGAAATTGTATTTTTAAATATAGAAATTTTATTTATCAGTCTTTTCTGCTGATCCGGTCGAGCTTTTTGAGAATCATTTCCTGCCTCTTCGAAATACCGGCTAGCTTTTCTCCGACTATTCCAAGCATGAATGACAAAAAACCTCCGAGGACAAGCAATATAACGAGGTAAAGAAGAGGTCTGTAGCCGTGAGATAAAATCCTCAGGACAAGGGCGGTTAAAGCGACGACGGCTCCTGAAGCCATCGAGATTATTCCCATCGTACCGAAGACGAGCATCGGTTTTTTCATTATCCTGACTTCAGAAAAAACACCCAAAAGGTCGAGAAGTCCCACGGGTATTCTAAGTGGTGTGAATTTAGATTTCCCGCTTTTTCTCGGATAGAGTTTTACTTCAATTTCTCCTATTTTTGCTCCCGATTCGTGGGCGAGAATAACTATGTACCTGTGCCATTCCTTTCTCAAAGGTATGGAAAGGACTGATTTGCGGTTGTAGGCTTTGACTGAATTCATGTCTTTAACCGGTATTTTGAACAGCATTTTGCCCAGCGTGTTGTATATGCCCGATACGAATTTCTTTTCGTATTTTCCTATTTTTGCCCCGGTGACTATGTCGTAAATTCCTTTTACCACGGGCTCAGCCATTCTCGGAATGTCTTCGACGTCGAACTGAAGATCCGCTGGAAAAAAAACGAAAACGTCAGACCCCGCGGCTTCCTGACCCGCCTCGAGCGCCTTTGTTATGCCGAGTCTCCTCGGATGATGTATTACTTTTATCCATTCTTTTCCTTGAGCCAATTCGTCGGCGAGAGCCGGAGTGTTGTCAGTACTGCCGTCGTCTACTATAACGGCTTCAAATTTTATTTCGCTTTTTTTTTCGAGAGCAGTGAGATTCGCAAAAAGTTCATTCATATTTTCTTCTTCGTTGCAGGCGGGTATTATCACCGTGTAATCAAACTTCATCCATTCCTCCTTTGCCGAACTTCATCATAGGCAAAAAGACGAGACCGCTGAGACTGACGGCCAGTGAGACTGTGTAATAAAAAAGAGAAAGCGTAAGAGCTTCCGCAGACGAACAGCCGGCGTTTCCGAGCAGGAGCACAACGGACGCCTCTCTCGGACCCAGTCCCCCCGGTGTCGGTATCATCGAAACTATGTTTATAAAAGGAAGATAGCCGAGTAGAGATCCGAAAGAAACACCGGTGAGATTCAAGGCCTTTGCCAGAAAGAACATGTTAAAAGTCAGAAAAAGCTGAAGAAGCATCGAAAAGAATATTGCTTTGGCTGCTGTTGTAGGTTTGTCTGTGTAATTTTTGAAAGCTTCGTATAGCGTGACAAATCTCGATCCTATTTTGAAAATGTGGAGCTTTTTGAAATATCCGGTTATGAAAGCGAAAAATCTGTCGTTTGAAAAAAGGATAAGAAAAGCCGCCATGCAAACCAAAACACCGACTTCTACGGCAAATATAAGGAAAGCAAGATGGACATTGAAGTAAAACGGAAAACAGATTATTCCGAGGAGGATCATGCCTATCAGTCCGAAAAACCGGTCCGCTAAAAGAGAACTGAGAACCTCGCCTTTCTTTTTTGTTATCGAATAGGCGTAGGCTCCTCTTATAGCGTCCATGCCTATGGAAGCCGGAAGGATGTTGTTGTAAAGATATCCGATGAACTGGATTTTTACTGTCGTGAAATATTTTATTTTATTGCCGTGAGACGTCAAAAGAACGTGCCATCTGATAACGGACTGCATTATACCCGCAATGTTCGAAAGAACCGCCGCCGCAACTAAAAAAGGATTGCTCGACAGGACGAGACCGATCATTCCGAGCCAGAGGTTTTCCCCGCCGTGTGATTCAGCCCACAACGCGCCTTGATCTTTCTGGACTTTAAAAAAAACGACAAAAAGGATAGCTGAAGAAATTATCATTTTAAGCGCGAAAAATGCGAGATTTTTTATTTTCTTTTTCACGTCAAAATTCTTTCAATTAACTTCGATGTTTTTTCTGCGGCGTTTTCCCACGTGAGTTCTTTGACCCTTTCGAGTGCGTTTTTTTCTGTTGTTTTTCTTAATTTTTCGTTATTAAGAAAAGACGCGGCCGCGTCGGCCAGCGCATTGCAGTCGCCGTGTTTTACGAGAATCCCCGAGTAATTGTCAATTATTGAATCCCTTATGCCCGGCGAGTCGGACGCGACGACAGCCGTGCCGCACGCATTGGCTTCCACGCCGGTAAGTCCCCAACCCTCTTTTTCAGAAGTGTTCATGACTACGTGAGACTTCCTCATCCAGGAAATCTTTTCCTCCATGGTCACGAAGCCCGTGAATTCGTAATCTTCGGGTCTCAACAATTTCGACGCCAGTTTTTTAAGTTCCGCCGAAGCGTCTCCTTCTCCGACTATGACGAGTTTTATGTCAGGAAAATCTTTTTTCAATATACTTACGGCTTTGATGGGAAGATCTACTCTTTTGTATTTTTTTATTCTCCCGACGTAGACTATGAGAGGTGTCGCGCTTTTACTTCCTCCGGGATTGTATACATTATGATCTATTCCGCAGTGGATGACGTGCACCCTGTTTCCGTCAAATCCGCGCCTGACGAGATCTTCTTTTGTGGATTCGGATATGACTTCGATGTCGAGTTTTCCGTAAACTTTTAAAAGACCTTTTTCCCAGAGATATACGTAGAAAGCGAGGGGAACGGAAGCTTCCCTGAAAACCGTTGTGCCGAACAGATGAGGCACAACCGGCAGGACCGGCACTTTTGACCACAGAGGTGAATAAAACGGGAGTTTGTTAATATCCTCGACGAGGAGATCAAATTTTTCATTCGACAATTTTTTTAAGTAGAAGTTCCTGGCGTCAAAATTGAAAGTGGCTCTTCTTCCTGTCCTAATGATGTTTATGTCGTCAATCACTTCTTCTTTTTTTGAACCTTCGAATGCTGAACACAAAAGATATATTTCATTGCCCGATCGTGCTATTCTTGAGAAAATTTCCTCGAGATGTATCTCTGCGCCTCCGCCGTAAGGATTTTTTCTGTCTCCCCAATTTATAAGAAGTATTTTCATCTGTAATTATCCAGTATTTCCCTTATCTCATCTTCTATTTTTCTTTTTGGTGTATAGCCCGTCGTCTTTTCTATTTTTTCCGGTGAACCGAGCTGGAACTCCGGATCAGAAGCCCTCAGCAAATCGTCGCTTTGAACTATTTCGGCTTCCACTCCCGCAATATCTTTCATCATGTTAAGTATTTGAAGAAGGCTGATGTCTTGTCTGCCCGCCAGGTTGTATATCTCTCCCTTTTGGGCTTTATCTATCATCGCCAGATAAAAAACTACTGCGTCTTCAACGCTTATGTATGTCCTTACAGGTCCTAGATTGCCTGTTTTAATCTCTGGCGCCAGAATGCCTTTTTTAATGTCCATTATTTGTTTGGCCATTGACGGGATAAAAAACCTGCCGTTCTGGCCCTTTCCGACTTGGGGAAAAGGTCTGATCACCGAGCAATTCATGTTGAATGACCGCGAATACTGCAAAACAGCTATTTCAGCCGCGGCCTTGCTCGCTCCATACGGGCTGAGAGGCGCGACCAGATCGTTTTCAGTCGCTTTTCTTCCTCCCGTGTCGCCGTATACTTCTGAAGATGATACGTAAATGAATTTTATGTCGGTTTCCCTCATGGTCTCAAGAAAATTAATAGTACCTTCAAAATTGACTTTAAACGTCGTCGAAGCGTCGCTAAAAGAATATCCTGCGCTAGATTGGGCGGCGAAATGATAGACAATGTCCGGTCTGGTTTCTTCGATGAGTTTCCTGACATCTTTGAAATCCGTAATATCTATCGTGACAAGATCGAACTCTTTTTTTTCATCACAGACTTCAGAAAGCGAAGTTCCGACTGTTTTAAAGCGTTTGTCGCGGGATAATTTTGACGCAACCATTCCTCCGACGAAACCATCAGCGCCTGTAACAAGTACAGTTTTTAAAGAAATATCATAAATCATAAAGCTTTGCTTTGCAATATTCCTTTAAAATACTGTTTTTCGACTGATTTGGCTCAACGATAAGTTTTTCATATTTTTTTGAATATTCTTCAGTCGGTTCATTCTTGAAAATGCCAACCGGTATTTTGTCTTTTCTTGCCTCCGGGTCGAGTTTTTCGTAGGCAGTAAAGGGTAATGTCATACCTTTCAGCCAGTCTATCATGCTGAAAGATGTTTTCAACTTGTTCCTTTTTCCGAATTGAACGTGGCAAAAGCTCAATATCTCGACGACAGCGAATCCGTCGTATGTCAGCGCTTTGAAAATTATGTCGTCAAGGGCCGGAACGTGCACCGCGGTGCTTCTTGCGACAAAACCTGCTCCCGCGCCTGTCGCCAGAGCCGTAATGTCGAAATTACCGTCAATGTTGCCGTAAGGAGTCGTCGAAGCTATGGCTTTTTGGGGAGTCGTGGGAGAAAACTGGCCTCCGGTCATTCCGTAAATGTAATTATTGAACACCAGGGCAGTGATGTTAAGGTTTCTTCTCGCGGCGTGGATGAAATGATTACCGCCGATCGCTACAGCGTCGCCGTCCCCCATCACTGATATGACATTGAGTTTCGGATTGGAAAATTTAATGCCGGCAGCGAAAGCGAGTGATCTTCCGTGAGTGGTGTGAAGAGTATTAAAGTCGACGTATCCTGGAGTTCTGCTCGAACAGCCTATCCCGGAGACGAGAGCTATGTCGTCTTTTTTCCAACCTGTCTTGTGTATGGCTCTTATGAGAGAACCCAGGATGATGCCGTGGCCGCATCCGGGGCACCAGATGTGAGGCAGCTTGTTCCTTCTGAGATAGGACAGGACTATTTCGGTTTTCATTTTGAGTCTCCTTCAATTTCGGTTACAGTTATCGCGAAATCAGGACAGACATACTCGCACCTGAGACATCCTATGCAGTCGTTTTGTCTTGCGCCGAAAGCTTTCTGCAACAAGTTGAGTTCGAGAACTTTTTTGGGACACTGAGTGACGCAGTTTTCGCATCCCTTGCAAAGCTTTTCGTCAACCGTGATCTTAAATTTTTTTGTCTGCAAAACTTGACCTCCTATATAAAAACGAGACCTATTAATTTCTCGAGATTCTCTCTCGAATTTGACATCAATCTGCGGTAATATTCTTCAAAATCGGAAGAATTTCTGCCGTTGTATGGAATCACAGAAGATTTAAAATTTCTGGAAAGTTCGGTCGTATCTATTACATTCGTTTTTGATACTGTTAATCTCATGAATTGTCTTATTTCCCTCAATTGCTTGAGATAAAGGGCGGCTCTAGCGACGAGATCCGATGTTGCCGGCATTCTTTCCGCCAGCTCCTGGACCAGTTCTTCCCCGTATTTGAAGACTACTCCGTATTTGGCTTTCAATATTAGAAAAATCATCTCGATGTCTTTTATTCCACCGGGGCTTTCTTTGACATTGTATATGAAATCGGAATTGTTTTCGTGTCTGCCTGTTATTTCATCGAGCATTTTTTTAGCGAAAATGTCCCATTTGGTGAAAATTTCTTCTTCTATCAGCTCGCTTTTGAATTTTTCCAAAAACATTTCAGAGCCGGTAATTAATTTTGACTCGAGGATCTGGGATTTTTCGATGAAAGTGTCAGATGTGTTTTTTTGGAAAAATGACTTTAAATCGCTCATTTTAGTCACGTATGTGCCGAAATGATCGGCCAGTCTGAACTGCGGAATGGTGCCTGTCTTTACTATTTCTCTGCTCATTCTCGAAAGAATTTTATTGTATGAAGTAAATAGGTCGGTCTCTTCCGTGTCCATAATGACGAGTATGTCTATGTCATCGTTGAATGAACTTTCTCGGGCGAGACTGCCCACTATAAAAAACAAAAAAAGGTCTTCCCCTTTTAACCTCAAAGATTTCTGCTCTTCCAATTCCAGAAAACACACGTCGAAAAGCGTGACCAGATAATCGTTGTTAAGCTCAATAAAATCCTTTGAAATCCCGTCGTAAGATTTACCTCCTATTGCTTCGAGGCCGATGTTCAAGAATTTCAGATTGTAAAATCGCGTCAAAAGCGACTTTTGAGTCTGTCTGTTGACAGTTCTCGATATCTCGGCAAATATTCCCGAGCATATGTCTTCGATTTTTTCCTCGGATTCTATCAGTTTTACTATCCATGGGTCGGAAAGAAGGATTTTTTGGAAATATTTTCTGAAATAGCGGCTGCCTTCAGCGTAAATGTTGAGAACATTCTTGAAATTGTAGTTTTTTGATTTTTTAGATTTCTTTTCAGAGGAATCTTCCCTGAGATTGGCGAAGGTTTCTTTTATTTTTAGAAGAGTTTCTCTGTCAATACTTTCGAGAAGAAGGCAGAGCCCTATATTGTTTTTTTCGAAAAATCCGACGAGTGAAAAAAGAAGATCCGGTGTGTTTTGAAAGCTGTTTGTCAGGTACAAAAGAAACTCATCCCTGACCGGCAACATCTCTTTGTAGTTTTTTTGAGTTCCTAACATGACGATGAATGATACGAGACCGTCAAAAGTGTACTCGATGCGCGAAAAAAGTCCTTTGAGGATGACTTTCCTTAACCTAGGATCAAGAGAGAGATAATCTCTCGCGAATACCCGCAAAAGCCTGAAATCGTCCAGTGAGAAGGCTTCGAGTATGTCGTCCCAGAAATCGGAACCCTTGAAAATGTCAGAATTTTTCGCGAAATTGACGGCGAGGTTACCCTTGTTTTCCGTGAGGACCTCATTTATGAGAGTTATCCTTTTCAGGTATTCCCGGCAGTCATCGAGCATGAATTCTACGATTTTCTTGACTCGCCTCAAATGGTCGTAATATCTTATAAGGAGGTGTTCTAAGCTAGACACAGCACCGATGGAGTCAATCCCCATTATCCCTGCTATCTGCTTAAGCGTGTTCACGTTTTCAGGAACATCGAGCTGGATCAGTTCTTCCTGTGTTCCATAGAGCATGAACAAAAACCTCAGAGTTTCGACAAAAGCCAGACTTTCTCCAATGGCTTTGTAGATGTCCCAGTTCTTTGAATCAAAATATTTAAGTTTATCGAGCACTGCCCATGGATTTTTTTTATATATACCGTATCTTGTCTTTTGAACTGTTATCAGCGCTTTTATCATTCTCAGAGCGTCGTTTTTCGGATTTATGTATTCCGATTCAATCTTTCTGTTGAGATAAATTCTTATCTCGCCCAAAATCATCCTGAGATACGCTTCGTGATACCTGACGTCGGGAGAATATTCCGGATAAAAAAGCTGAAATACCTCTTCTTCAAATTCTTCCATCAGGTTATGCGGCCCATAAATTCTCTTCGCGCCGATTATTTCGGTTATGAAGACAAAATTTGAAACATTTTGAACGGCAAAACCGATGAATTCCGCTACAGTCGCGCTGTATTTGCCATTGTCTATGCTTTCAGCCAGATGAAAATGCATCGTGGTTCCGTACTTGGTCATCACTTTGTTGACTCGGCTCAGCAGTTTGTCGAGATCTTTTGTGTCGCTGTCAACGGTTATTACGGCGGCATCTATGTCGTCCATGTCTGTTCTTGTGCCTACACTCGCTATTATAAATGGCGGGATTCTAAGGTCTGCTGAAAGGATTGGTATCAGATTCTCGAGAAATATTGACGTCAGGGATCTGAATTTCCATCCGATTTCGCGCATGAAATTCTCGTATGCTTTCAGAGGATCCGACTTGATGACCGCGGGTCTTATGAAATCTATAGTAGTGACGTTGAGCTGGACAAGTTTTATTGCATAATAAGTCCCCAGATGCTTCACTTTGTCCGCGCATTCTATTTCGAGTCCGGCTATTACGGCCATCTCTCTCGATATCTGTTTGTCGAAATCCGGAAGGCTGTGAGAAAGGTGAATTTCGTCGGACAAATTTTTCCGTGCCAGCTCTTCCATCAGAGATTCGTAGTTGCTTTCAATGAAAAAAGCGTATTTCCGCATGTGGTTGCCCCATCCGGAAATCTCCTCCAAATTCCTCTGAAGAGGCGTCAGAAGTTTAAGTTCGGCGCTTTTCAAGAATGGCCTTAAAGCCCCTGAAGCTCTTTCCCTTTTTCGTAACCAAGTTCATAAGCCTGAAGATTGATGTCCTCGGTTCCTCTCGGAACCCTCGACTTTATAGCTTCTTTTACTGTTTCAACGGGAAGTATGTTCGAAAGATTCACGACTATCCCGAGGGCGACCATGTTCGCGACGATAGGTTTTTTAAGGTCTCTGACCGCGATGCTTGTTATGTCGGAAGGATACACTCTTACTCCTTCGACTTCTTTGGGCGAGTGAACGAGTTCCTTGTCGTAGACAATAACGCCGCCGTTTTTCGTCATTCCCGAGTATTTGTCAAAAGCTTCCTGTGTCATCGCCAGCAGAAAATCCACCTGTCCGGCTTTCGGATAATCTATGTCTTCATCCGATATTATTACTTCGCTCCTGCTGGCTCCGCCTCGGGATTCAGGTCCGTATGACTGGCTCTGGGTCGCGTTCAGGTCTGCGAATATAGCCGCGGCTTCGGCGAGGATTTTTCCTATCAATATCAAACCCTGCCCGCCTGCGCCGCTCAATCTGATTTCGTAACGAAAAGACATTCCTTGTCCCCTTTTAAAATTTTTCTATAACGTTTAGAATATCGTTGGGGTGCATCGATTCGCCGTCGTACCTGTTTGCACCAAGAACTTTGACGTTTTTCGGTATTGCACGTTCCACTTCGCGTATCGCCTGACCCATGTTCATTTCGGCGACGATTATTCCCTTAAGCTTCTCCGAGGCTTTCGCCAGCTCTTTGTCGGGAAACGGCCATAGTGTCAAAGCTTTCATAAGTCCGATTTTGACACCTTTCTCACGCGCCATTTTTACGGCCTTCCTCGCACACCTGGCCGAACTGCCGTACGAAAAAACGAGATACTCGGCGTCCTCGGCATCTATCAGCTCCGTCATCACAATAGAATCACGCGCCATGTCAAATTTCTTTTTCCATCTGTCTTTAAGCGCTTTTATTTTGGCGTTGTCGTTTGTGGGAAAACCCGTGTCGTCGTGCATCAGTCCCGTGACATGATGTCTGTAACCGCTTCCGAATGCCGCCATGGGCGGAACTCCGTCATCAGTGGTCTCGTACGGTTTGAAGTTTTCGGGTTCCACGCCGGGTTTTTTTCTTTCTATTATTTCCGCCTCTCCAGGTTCCGGTAATATCATTTTTTCAGTCATGTGCCCGACTATCTCGTCCATCAAAAGAATCACGGGCGTTCTGTATTTTTCGGAAATGTTGAACGATTTGATTGTCAGTTCGAAAGTTTCCTGAACACTGCTCGGAGAAAGCACGACTATGAAATGATCCCCGTGAGTTCCCCACCTGCTCTGCATGAAATCTTCCTGTGAAGGCATCGTCGGACTGCCCGTCGAAGGGCCCCCTCTCTGAACGTTGACTATAACGCACGGGATTTCGGCGTGACACGCGTAACCGATGTTCTCCTGTTTGAGGCTGAAACCCGGTCCGGATGTCGCGGTCAAGGATTTTATTCCGTTGAGGCTCGCACCGATAATTGCGGCCATCGAAGCTATCTCGTCCTCCATCTGTATGAACTTTCCTCCGACTTGAGGAAGCATGACCGCCATTTCTTCGGCGATCTCACTCGATGGCGTAATCGGATAACCGGCAAAAAATCTGCAGCCGGCTATTATGGCTCCATACGCGCAGGCTTCGTTGCCGTGCATCATTTTTTTAATCATCAATCCTCCTGTCGAAATTCGTCTCTTTTAATTTTTTTTGTGCAAGTTTAACATATTCAGCGGCGGATTCGGAAATCTTTAGCACCTCTTCCTGGCATACAGCCCTTTTAATTTTCGCGGGTATTCCGGCCGCAAGCGAATTCTCTTCGATTTTCTGATTCTCGAGCACGACTGCACCGGCCGCTACGACGGAATTTTTTCCGACCACGGCACCGTCCAGTATTACGGCCCCCATGCCGATCAACACGTTGTCTTCAATCCTGCACCCGTGTACTATGGCGCCGTGTCCCACTGTTACATTTTTTCCTATTACAGCCGGAAGTACGTGCGTTACGTGAACAATGCATCCGTCCTGAATGTTGGTGTTCTCGCCTACTTCGATGTGATTTATGTCGGCTCTCAAAACCGCGCAGTGCCAGATGTTGGCGTTTTGTCCAAGCCTCACGTCTCCTTCAACCACGGCTCGGTCGCTCAGAAAAACTTGGGGCATATTTTCCTCACTTTGATATAATTCTCAATCCTTCATCCGAAAACATGAAAAAGGCTTGCGGATGTATGAAATAACTGGTTACTCCTGAATTTTCAGTATAGCTCTCGATAACATTTCCGTTTTTGTCGAGTACAGTTAATGAACTGTCGGAAGCCACGACAAGGGCGTCTTTGAAAATGAAAGGCTGTCCGAAAAATCCTTTTTTGATCCAGTTCATCTCACTATTCTTCAGAGAATATGAAAAAACGATTTTGTCTCCGAAAAGGCTAGAAACTACTACTTCGTCTCCGTCAACTGCGGCAAAAGACGGAGAAGAGATAGGAAGCAATCTGAATTTTCCGTAAAGAGAACCGTCCGAGGGATTTAAGATGTGGAATGTTCCGGCGCAGTCAAAAACCGATGGTCTCGATCCGGTCATAACAGGAACCGATCTGACTGGAAAAAAGCTTCCCGTAAAATAAGTCCAGGACAGCGTGAATTTTTTGAGATCGAAACATAAAATCTCTCCTCCGGCAGAAGGGACGTACATTTTACCTTCGTTTACAAGGGGAGAGACTCTGCCGCAGCCCGTGAAATTCAACCCTTCGACGCGGGCTTCGGTAGAGCCGTCCGAAGAGGAAACACCTCGCACACCGTTTTCAGTGATCAATATCAGATTGCCGCCATTTAGCACGGGCAGGGAAATTATTTTTTCTTCAAGTGATACTTCCCAAACCAAAGAAAAACCGGCGTCAAGTTTGATCAGAACGCTGTCTTCGCAAACCGCGAAAAAGTATTGACCGGACTGTATTACCGAAGAAAAATATCGGCCGGTCTCTTTAATTACGGACAAGGTGCCCGCTGCGGGATCAAAAAATAAAATTTCTCCGTCTGATGCAAATACAGCATAACCGGTTTCATGAATAAAAACTCCGACCGGTCTTATCTGAACGGCGAAAAAGAGTTCTTTTCCGAACTCTTCGACGCCTTTTGTTCTGTAAGGAGAATGATCGCGGCTTCCGCCGTAAATTGAAAAATCGTATTTCGCTTCGTGAAGCGAAGAGCATGACAAAACCAATAAACCGGTTAATAAAAAAAAGATTGTATGCAAACACTTTTCATTTTTTGCCGATGACGCAAAAAACACCGTTCCCTCCCGCGGCTATAAAAATTTCTCCCGATTTTTCAAAATACTTCACGTTTTGCAAAGGCAGCATAAGAGCCTCATTCACTCTTCCTGTCCACCTGTCAACGGCGAGAAATTGACCTGATATACTTACGCACAGGACATTTTCGCTGTCCGTCAAAGGCTTGGTCAAATAAACATTGCCTGTTCTGAGATTCCAGAGAAATTCTTCAGATCCCCTGAAATATACACCTATATCACCGTTTTCTGCAATATAATACATGTCTTCGCACTGGACGTCAAAGACAAACCCCTCACCTTCGAAAAGTGAACGGCTCATCAGTATTCTCCCGTCGAAGCTTTCGACGGTGAGAAGTGTCCCGTCGTCAAACGAGACAAATACCGTGTCGTCAGAAACGGCAAAATCAGCCGGAATTGCCGCACCTTCGAAAGGAGAAAACCACAAAATATTTCCGCTTTTTGAATCGAGGCACCAGAGTGCTTTTCTCGTCAGAAACAGAATTTTTCCGCTGTTTTTTACAGGCCTTCTCATTCCGACTCCCTTGGCTTGTGTTATGTCTATTTCTGAAACGTAGAGGACCTCGTGGTCGAATATAAATATCTCACCGTCAAGCTTCTGATAGAATATCTTTCCGGGGCCTTCCGCCGAAGGCATGTATCTGCCTCTGGAAATCCTGAATTCCCTGACCATGGACCAATTTTCGTCAAAAAGCCTGACGTAAGCGTCGCTGAAAAGGACGGCACACCCTTCACTGACGCAGTTTATCTGAGACACGGACCCGTCGAAAAAAGTATCGTCGAGAATCTTGCCGTTTTTCAGTGAATAAAGCGCGATTCTTCCGGTGGAAGTCCCTATCATCAGAGCCGAATCTCCGGACGCGTCCCACGAAGTGATTTCACCGTCCATCGAATCCGAAAACAATACAAAATAATTTGTGGAATCTATCTTGCTAAAAATTTCTTTCGAATTTTTCGAGCACGAAACGCAGAAGTTAAGGACAAAAAACATTGACGCCAAAAGATACAAAAAAAGTTTTTCAGTCCGCTTTGACCGCGTATAAGGCATTTTTTGTCGCTTTCACGATTTTTATGTTTGTCCATATTCCGCTCTGTAACTCTCTTTTTTCGTCTTTAATGAAAACCGCCTTGTCGACATCAGGCATGTCCCAATCGGTTCTCGCGACGGCGTAAGAACCCGCGTAACCGTCAATTATCGCCTGGATTTTAAGACCTTCCCGCATTTTGTCTTTGCCGAGCATTACCACGTCCAGGTTTTTTTTTACTTCGAAATATCTTTTTCTGGCTGTTTTTCTAGCGGGTATATTTTGAAAACTTTTTGCCTGTGTGTTGTCTTCCCGGCTGTATATAAATACACCGGATCTTTCGAAACCGATTTTCCTGGAAGCGGTTATAATTTTCGCGACGTCTCGGTCTGTCTCTCCTGGAAATCCGACTATAAAAGTGGTCCTGAAGGCCGACCCCGGAATTTTTTGACGAAGTTTCGAAAACAGATCCACGAGTTCTGCGCCGGTTGAATTTCTGTTCATTTTTTTAAGCAGTTTGTCGGAAAAATGCTGAACCGGTATATCGAGGCATTTTATCATTTTTTCAGTTCCAGCGATTTTTTCCGCCAGTCTGTCGTCAATTCCATTAGGATGAAGGTAAGGTATCCTGTATTTCACCCCGGGATATACGCATTTTTCCATTTTACCCAAAAGTTTCGGCATAAGACTTTTACCTGCTTTGTCTTTCCCGTACGCCGTCGAATCCTGCGACACGAGTATAATTTCAGTGCATCCCTCGTCCTGGAGTCTTTTGACGTCGTCTGTGACATGCTTTATTTCTCTGCTTCTTAAAGGTCCTCTAATAAACGGTATTGCGCAATACGAGCAGTTGTTGAGACAGCCCTCGGAAATTTTTACGAGCCCGACATGAAACAATCCCATTCTGTTTCTCGGTCCATCGAGTTCAGGCAGAGAAAAATCATCCGTCTGCTCGGTGTTTTTAAGAGTTTTTAGGAATAAAGCCGGGTTGGAGCCGTCCACCCAAAGATCGACTTCAGGCAGATTTTTTTTTAATTCTGCCTTGTGTCTTCTGAAAATACATCCTCCGACGACGAGAACGGATTTTTTCTTTTTTGCAAGATACATCTCGAGTATTGTTTCTATGCTCTCTTTTCTTGCATCTTCAGTAAATCCGCATCCAAGGAAAATCAAAACATCCGCTCTCTCCGGAGCGTGAACTTCGTCAAAGGAATTTTTCTTCAACGCCGCCGATATCAGTTCGGCGTCTATGTGGTTTCTCTGACATCCGTTGAAATCTATAAAAAAATTTTTCATTCTTGCTTTGTCAAAAAATGATGTTTATAATTGCCTTTTTCTGCCTGCCGGAGTGGCGGAACTGGTAGACGCACTGGACTCAAAATCCAGCGGGGTT
>JAFGSQ010000051.1 GCA_016934535.1 candidate division WOR-3 bacterium | reverse complement strand
TGGCACCCATATTTCAAAAGAGACGGCACAGGAAAATTATACGTGGAAATCAGAGGTTGGAATAGAGATATTGGCAAACTGCGGAATTTTCTCGACGCTGTGAAAACTGACGGGGAAAAATGATGAAAAAATATTTGTCGGCTTTTATGTTTTTTACCGTTTTTATCTGCGGATGCAGAGGTGAAACCGTTCTTGTAAGTATTGACGGGACTCCCGTGATAACAGAAAAAGACATACCGGAATACGCTTTCTATATGCAACAAGATTCTTTTTTTCAATTTCTCGACTCAGTCACCGATGTCAGGTTGATCCTCATAGCGGCGGAAGAGGAAAATTTCCAGGAAAAAATCGGTTCTGACATAGAAGACCTCGGCAGAATATTGATAATAGATTCGCTGTGGAATTCAATTCACGACAGCCTCCTGGAGGCGCACGACACTCTCGCCTATAAATACTGGGAAGGTTCCCAGATTCTAATCAGAACAATGCTGATCAGGATACCCCCCGGCAGGCTTGAAGACGCTGAAATTATAACCGACTCGATGAGACTTTTTTTGGAAGATACGATTTTGCTCAAGGAATATGTGTCTTCCCTGAGTGACAGGTACAATTATGGAAAATTGTATTTCGGCCCTTCGGGAGATTTGAGGGACATTTTCCCTTATGCTGTCTCTTTTAATCTTGGTGATGTTCTGCTTTCGATGTCCGATCTGTCGGTTTCGGATCCTGTAGTCACTGACACGGGCATTTTTATCTTGGCCCGTCTAGGAATATCCGGGACTCCTTATCCCGGCGATTATGAAGACCTGAAAGATTTAATAATCGCTCAGGAAAACCGCCGTTTCTTTTTTGAACAGACGAGTCAGATTACCGACGCTCTCAGAAGAAAGTATGGGATCAGTTTCAATCAGGAAGTTTTTGAAATTTTTACCTCGCTTCCTCAGTTTCAGAGGATTTTGGAAGAGGAGCCTGTTGTACTGCCGAACATTGATGAAGACGCCCTGTCCAAGTGGATTGCCGTAGCCGGAGAAGACACTATAACAGTGGGAAATATGATCGAGAAACTTAAATCCGGAAGAATATTGTATCCCAACCTTTCCGACACCTCCATGCTCAGGCTTTTTTTGACAAGGGACATAATTCCTCCGTATCTTTTAATTCAGGAGGCGGAAAAAAGAGGAATCGTTCTGCAGGGGGCTTTGCTTGAGAGATATGATTATCTGAAGGATTCCCTCGTTCTTGAATCTTATATTGTAGCGCACACTGGAGTTGAAGCGGATTCTCAGGAAGTATACGCGTACTATCTCAGCAATCCGCAGCTTTTCACGATACCTGAGAGAATGGAGCTGTACATTGTGGGAGTCTCCGATTCCATATTTGCCGAAGAACTTCTCGATTCGGTCGCAAGAAGAGTCCCTTTTGAAACTCTCGCCGAAAGGTACTCGATACTGCCTTCGGCAAAAAACGGCGGTGACTTGGGCTATGTGTCGAGAGGAAGGTACAGAGAGGAGATCGAATCTCTGATTTTCTCGCTGGAACCAAACAGCTGTTCGGACGTCTTTTTCCTTGACGGTTACTGGGTTGTATTCAAAACAGGACTTCACAAAACCGATTCGGTACTGCCATTCGGCGACGTTTTTGAAAGTTGCAGAATGCTCTGTCAAAATGAATTGAGAAAGCAAATGATTGAAATGATATTGATAAACAAGAGAAATCAGCACGTGGTTGAAATCGACAGCGCCGCTGTCATGAATATTCTAATGAAGAAAAAGGAGGAATTATGAAAAAATGCCTGGCGATCCTGATTATTCCGGCAATCTTGATTCTGACATCCTGCTCCGGAAAACCTAAAGTAATTGACAGAGACACTCTGTTGATTACGATAGGCGACAAAGACATGAAAAGAGAAATTGGAATAGTCGAAGTCAGAGCTAATTTTTTCGCATACGAAGGTGAATCGCCCGACACAGCGATGATGAGGCTTACTCAGGTGATGGACAATCTAATCGAGACTCACATGCTGGGATTGGGAGCACAGGCGGCAGGTATGCTTGATGACAGCACAGCTGTTTACACGATTGAAATGGCGAGAGAAAACAGCATATTGGGCGAGTTATACTGGCAGGTCGTCATTAACAAAGCCGTAATTGATTCTTTGGAAATAGTCAAATTGTGGGAAGACATGGCTCAGGAAATTTGGTGCAAGCATATTCTTCTGAATGACAGCGCCCTTGCCGACAGTATTTACGAAGTACTCGAGGCCAATTGGGAAACTGCCGAAAGAGACAGCCTGTTCACCGAAATGGTAACGCTTTATTCCCAGGACCAAGGTACAAAACCTATAGGAGGAGACCTTGATTACTTTTCCAAGGGAAGAATGGTCAAACCTTTCGAGGATGCGGCTTTTTCGATGTCCGACGGACAACTTTCTCAGCCTGTCAAAACCGATTTCGGTTGGCATTTGATATACAGGATATCGGCTCGCGAAAATATAAGAAGAAGACCTCTCGAAGAATCCTATGAGCAGCTCAAAGCGATGAAACAGCAGGAACTTCAGAGACAGCTGGCCGACGATTATATAGACAGTTTGAAAACAGCGTTCAACATTCAGGTACACGATCCCGCTCTGACACTGCTATACCAAAAAATGGAGCAGGGAAGTTCTTCAAATCCCTTCGGACCTCCGCCGGTTGAATTTTCGGAAGAAGAAAAAGCTTACCTTTTCATTTCTTACGGGAATGTTCAGGTCACGCTGGGCGATCTTAAAACAAAAATCGATGAAAGAAAATGGATACTCCCTTATTTCGCGGAAGATACGGCTATGTTCAGGAAAAACTGCGAAAACATAGTATTGACTGACATTTTGCTCGCCGCGGCCGCGGAAATCCGCATAGACAAGCTTCCCGTGATCGAAAGAAACGTTTTCGCACAGGTCGACAGAACCTATTCCTGGCAATTTGTTGAAGACTCAATCAAGAAAAATGTCGTCATTGGCGATCAGGACCTTGTTGAATATTACAACGGCCATCCCGATGAATTCACCCTTCCGGAAAGAAGAAGAGCGAGACTGATTGAGACGACTACGCTCGATTCGCTGAACAACGCGGTAGTTCCTCAGCTTCGCAGAGGAGACACGGTGAGATTCGACACATTGGCTAAGCTGCATTCGATCCACTTCTCTTCGAGAAGCGGCGGAAAACTTGGTTTGTTCCCTCAGGGAAGATACCCTGCTTTTGATTCGGTGATTTTCTCGATGACAGAAATTGGAAGTATTTCAGAACCGTTTTCAGCCGACAGCGGGCTTTTCGCTATAATTATGCTGGAGGAAGTAATACCCGAAACGCTTCTTCCTTTTGAAGATGTCAAGGCTAGAATTGACGGCAACATGAGGATATCCAAGACAGATTCAATAAAGCTTCTCGTAATCGAAGACCTGAGAAATAAATTCAAAATCGACACGGTTTCAAATTACGAAGCAATACTTCAGACCATAATAGGCAATTAATGAGGTGTGAATTGAAAAAAATCATTTTCTTTTCGCTTTTTGCCGTCGTTCTGTTTTCCTGTTCCAAGGACAGAACACAGAACGGAACGCAAAACGGAAGCGCAGGACAGATTCAGTCCGAGACGCGCTTTATTATGGATGACGACACATCGACTTTGATAGCCACAGTAAACGGAAAAAAAGTAAGATATGCTCCATTCAGATCCTACATGATATTCATGCTCGGAGTTGACCCCGACACCTTCCCTCCGGATATAGTGTCGAGCGTGCTTCAAACATGGCTTTCAAGAGAAGCGGTCTACGACATCGGAGTTGAAGAAGGATACGAGAAAGACTCCACGTACTTGTTTATGTCTTTCGATGCGACCCGGCAAATTGTGTCTCAAATGGTGCTTGAAAGATTGACTCTGTCAATGCCCGGGGTTTCCGAAGGGGAGATCAGAAGCGCATACGAACGCTGGAAAGAAGAGACAAAATACGAAAAAATTGTCGTGTTGTACCAGTTTTTCAGCGAACCGATGGCGACGATAGCGAGAGATGATATTTTGGCGGGTTTGGCTGACACAATGCTTCCCAATCTTGTCGGACTCGACACTGTGGAAGGGATAAGAAGACTTTATTCAAACATGGAACTCATTGAAGAAGCAGTCGCGAAGCTGAAAACGGGTGAAGTAAGCGAGCCGTTCAGTGTCGGAGACGGTTATTTCATTGCGAAAGTGATAAACGAGAAATACATTGAATCTCCGATGGCGCCGTATGAACAGATACGTCCCTACATAATGCTGTATCTGACTGAACTCAACAAATATCAGTATCTGAATAATTTCGTCGACACTCTTATGGCCGGAAGCGTTACCGTTTACGAAGACAGTATTAAATTCAGAGCAGGCAATTGAAAACCGCTCTCTTAATTGCCGTATTATTAGTCCTGCAGAATGCGGTTATTTCTGCAAACGCAGACGGAATCATCGCCGTTGTCGAAAAAGAAGCTGTCAGTCAATCGGAATTAGACGTTTACATAAAAACATCGGTCCTTTTCATGGGCGGCTCACAGCTGCCCAACAAAAGGCTTCAGGATGAGTTCGAAAGAGAAAGATATCAAAGTCTTTTAAACATCTCTCTCGTGCTCAATTCAGGAGACACGAGCGGTGTCCTGGATATATCCGCTGAAGCAGTTGACGAAGAGTTTTCAGGGCTTCTCGCGAATTTGGCCGAAAACATAACCGGAGATTCGACCCAGATTGATTCGCTGGATGTTTTTTTTACTGAAGCCGGAATTGACTGGGCACTCGCCAAAGACATAATGCGCAGAGAGTTCTTTTTTAAAATCGCTACGGAAAGATATATAACTTTCAATTACCCAAGGCTGGCGTATGTCGATGAATATTTCGTTTCAGACGAAGTGCTTGAAAAATTTTACGAGGACGTAAAAGACAGCCTTGTCATGCCAGTTTCGTACAGGTTTTCTAGAATAATTCTCTCTCCCATCCCTTCCGAAAGACAACTGATGCAGGTCAACAGTAAAGCAAACGCTGTTTTACAGGCGTTGAATTCGGGAGAAGATTTCAGAAGTCTCGCTTCAATATACAGCGATGACCCTGACGCGAGAATTAACGGAGGAAACATTGGCATTGTCAGAAGAGGGGAAACCGAACCGGAGCTTGAAAGGCTTATATTTTCTATAGAGACAGGTACAATGGGCGTGGCTCAGAGCGTGGCAGGGATACACATAATTTACGTCCCGGCAAAATGGGCGGACAGCGCGAGAGTTTATGAGATATTTCTTTCTCTACTGCCTACCAGAGAAGACACATTGCAGACGCTGGCAGACGTCGAGGCAGTCATGAATCTTCTCGACGGCGGAGCCGATTTCCACGACGTGGCGAGACAGTACTCACAGGATCCGTATTCGAAAGACGAGGGAGGATACCTCGGGGAAGTTCCCGCAGAGTCTCTTGACATATCTGTCAGGGCAATCCTGGATATGCTCGAACCAGGTGAATACACCGAACCGATACCGTCGCCTTTCGGATTTATTGTAATCAGCCTCGAAGGTTTGACTATGGGAGAGCCGGAATCTTTTGAATCAGTCAAAGAACAGCTCTCCGAAGTATATCTTTTGAAAGAGAGGCAGAAAGCACTTGAGAATTGGCTGAATGAAATAAAAGAAACCGTATATTTGGAGGAAAGGACAAAACAGCCGGAAAATGAGAATTGACGTTTTCCTCGATTCTGTATGCATATATAAAAGCAGAACCATGTCTGCCAAAGCATGTACGGAAGGTCTTGTAAAAATTAACGGAAACAGGATAAAACCTTCTAGAGAAATAAAAGAGAACGATGTTATCGAAATTGATCGTTTTTCCGTTTCAGAAAAATACCGCATAGTTTCAATTCCCAAAAAAAATGTAAAGAAAAGCGAAGTGAATCTTTATTTGGAAAAAAGCGGCGACAATCTTTGAAAAAGTATTTGACAAATTATTTGTTCTATCGTATTCCCCTTTGACGGGGTAACTTATTCGTAAAACGAAGGAGGAAAAGTGAAAAGAATCATATCGGTTTTTTCGTTGTTGATTCCGTTGCTTTTATCGGCGGAAGCTTACGACCTTCTGCCAACTGAAACACGGATGACGACGATATATTCGAATTTTTCATCCATTGGACTGAGTGCCGAATTCAACAGTGTAGATATTTCAAAAACAGTTGAAGACGGACAAAATTTCTCGGTCGTCAATATTGAAAACACGCACCCTTCAGGGAGCATAGGCGAACCTCAAATACCTGTCATAAGGCGCCTGGTCGAGGTCCCCACAGGAGCTCAGGTGTCTTTGAACGCCGTTTGTGCGGGTGAAAAAGACGTGTTTTTGACGAATAGAGTCTATCCCAATCAGCCGTCTCTTGAAAAAAGAATCGGCGCTCAAGTCGAATTTACGATAGATATTGCGGCTTATTCAGAAAACTCTGTCTACGGAGAAGAACTTGCCAGAATAACAGACGAAGGGTACATAAGAGGACACAGGTTTGTTACTATTGAAGTCTATCCGGTTCGCTACGAACCTTATTCGGGAAAACTTACCATGCGCGACAGGATAGACGTTGAGCTAGTTTTGGCGGGATCTGATGTGGCTGCGACGAGACTGAACTACGAAAGATATTACAACAGGCAGCACGAACAGTTCATTAAAAAAATGATGCTCAACGCTTTTGCGTACGGGGAAGAATCATATCCTGATCTCCCCATAGGCTATCTTATCATAGTGCCTGACGCTCTCGTTTCAGGTCTTACGGATTTTATCGCTTGGAAAGAAAGAAAAGGCTATGACGTCACAGTCGCTTTGAAATCTCAGACCGGTTCGACTAACGCGCTCATAAAGGCATACATACAAAACGCCTACGACAACTGGCCCGTACCGCCGGCATACGTTCTTCTCATCGGCGACAACGAAATGCCCGCTTACACAGGATCCTCCTCGGGAGAAATCACCGATCACCCTTACGGACAGCTTCAGGGAGGAGATATATTTCACGACGTTTGGCTCGGAAGATTTTCCGTAACCAACGCCGCTCAGTTGACCAATATAATAAACAAAACACTCAATTACGAACAGCCGAGTCTCTGGACACAGGGCACGGAATGGTGCAAAAAAGCCGTCTTCATGGCGAGCTCGGACAATCATTCAATTACTGAGGGAACGCACAGATACGTCATACAGAATTTCTTGGGTCCCGCCGGATTCGCGTGCGACACGCTCTGGAACTATTCCGGCGCGACGACTGCTCAGGTCAGCGCCGCCTTCAACGACGGACGTTCGTGGGGCGTCTATTCAGGTCACGGCGGAACAACGAGCTGGGCCGACGGTCCATCTTTTTCTCAGGCTAACGTCAACGCCCTGACAAATGTCAGCGAGTATCCAATCGTCATGAGCTACGCATGCAATACAGGAATGTGGTCAGTCGCAGAGTGTTTTGCCGAGACATGGATTAGAGCGGGAAATAAAGCCGGTGTCAGTTTCTGGGCTTCCGCTCCCTCTTCTTACTGGACAGAAGATGACACTCTCGAAAGATGGGTTTTTAAAGGCATGTTCGACTCTTCGATTACGTGGGAGAGAGGTTTTTACGATTACGGCCTTTTGGGAGTTTATATACACAACACGAGCGTGCAGTATTACTACGAGGCTTACAATCTGTTCGGAGACCCTTCTATTGACGGCTGGACCGATTATCCGAACGCTATATCAGTCAATTATCCGTCTTCAATACCTGTCGGCGGAATAGATGTTCAAATGACGGTCAACACGGCGAAGGCTCCTGTCAAAGACGCTCTGATATGCTTGAAAAATGACGATTCAACATGGACAGGATACACAAATGCATCCGGATCGGCGACAATTCATGTCAGCAATTCGACTCCATGTTCTCTTCTCGTCACAGTTACCGGTCATGATCTCAATCCTCATTTTGGAAGAATCTATGTCATTTCGAGCGGCGCTTATGTCAGTTATCTCAGATATATACCGGCAGGCAACGGACAGGTAAATCCCGGTGCAACATACAACATGAGTGTTTGGGTCAAAAACTGGGGAACTCAGACGGCACACAATGCAGTCGGGACACTCAGTTCTGCCGATCCAAACATAACCGTAAATCAGAACACGGTCAGTTACGGAAACATCAATTCAAACGATTCCACAGCAGGCTCGACGACGTTCAACATCAGTGTTGATGCAGGTCTTGCGGACGGATATTCAATTCCAATGACTCTAACTGTTACAGCGACAGAAAGCACTTGGGTGTCTAATTTCAACATCAGCGTCAACGCTCCGGATATAAATGTCCTGGGATACTACGGCCCCCCGGAAATCCTTCCCGGAGACACGGTAGAAATCGGTTCGTACATCAAGAACGCAGGAAGCGGTACGGCTCAGAACGTGCATACCGTTCTCAATTCATTGAGCAAGGATCCTTACATAGTTCTGTTGGATTCAATCCAAAATCACTCTCAGTTAAATCCCGGCGACAGCGTCAAGCTGGAGAATGCTTACAGAATATACATCATGCCAACATGTCCCACTCCATATTTCTCGGAATTCGAATTGTTGGTTCAGGGAGACGGCGGCTACGCCTATTATGACACATTTTCCCTCGGCATCGGTTCAGTCGTATTCAACGAGGATTTCGAAGGAGCCAACACCTGGACATACACGGGTTCAACATGCTGGCACGTCACGACGAGACGTTCGCACAGCGCGACTCATTCGATGTTCTCCGGAAACGAAACCGGCAATTACAACAACAG
>JAFGSQ010000050.1 GCA_016934535.1 candidate division WOR-3 bacterium | reverse complement strand
GGGAAATACACTTTTCGGAGGCAGCGGAGGAACTTCTTTCCTTATAAAAGTCACAATCGTTCTTTCCATAGTTTTCGCCCTGCTGACTCTCAGTCTCGTTGTTTTCGGATCTAGAAGGATGTTTGCCGGAACCGGGACAACTACTGAAACAGGATCTTCTTCGGGCGGCAGAATCGAGCTACAACCTTACATAGGCGAATATACTCAGGGATTGTCGGATGAGGATACTTCAGGAGTTGGCGAAGATGATTATTATCAATCTTTGCTATTGACAACGGATACGATAAAAGATACTCTTTCTGCTTTAGAAATTCAGGAAGACACAACTGGTGGTGTGGAAGCGCTTGACAGCTCTTCATCGGATTCTATCTGACCCGAAATGAGTTTCTTGGTTTCATTTATATGTGATTAAAGGAGAATTTGTGAAAATTGAAAAGAAATACGCTGTGGTCGAGATAAACTCAGGAGTGCAGGAGATCGTCTCGGAAGGCGATGTCGTCAGAGTTCCTGGTTTTATCAGCGAAGCCGGAAAGAGCCTTGAATTCGACCGGGTTCTTTTTTTGAGGGACGGTGAAAAAATAAAATACGGAGAACCCGTAATCGAAGGCATAAAGGTCACCGGAGAAGTGATTTCCCACAAAAAGGGCAAGAAGATAAGAGTTTTTAAAATGAAGAGTAAAAAGAACTACCGCAGAACAGCGGGTTCGAGAGAATATTTCACGGAAGTTAAAATTTCAAAAATAGGTTGAGGTGAATATATGGCGCATAAGAAAGGCGTGGGCTCAAGCAGGAACGGAAGAGATTCGAATCCGAAATTCCTTGGAGTGAAAAAATTTTCTTCAGAAAAGGTTTCCGCCGGTTCTATTATAGTCAAACAGAGAGGAACTCCCATCAATCCCGGTACGAATGTCGGCAAGGGCAGAGACGACACTCTTTTCGCTTTGATTGACGGAATTGTTAAATTCGAAAATAGAAAAAGAAAAAAATTCGTCAGTATTTATCCCGAAACGGTTAAATAACCAAGCGGGCATAACTCAGCCGGTAGAGTGTCAGCTTCCCAAGCTGAAAGTCGCGGGTTCGATTCCCGTTGCCCGCTAGATTTTTCTGGCCAGATCCTGTGCTTTTCTTTTAAAATCCCTCGTGTGATCGTCGAGAGGAAGATCGAGAACTTTCATGCAGTAAATATCCGCGTTGTCGTTCTGTCTTAAATTGTAGTAAGAAAGTGCGACGTGGTAATAAGCGTTGGCGAGATTTCCGGGCGGAACTTCAGGCCCCGCTTGTATCAAAGAAACAAGTTTTATTCCCGTTTCAATAATCTTTTCGTCGTTTCCCAATTTTATATAGCATTTCAACAGAGCCCAATGAAACGTCCTGTTTGAAGGATATACGGCTATGAGTTCGCTGATTGTGTTCAAAGCATCCTGTTTTTTCCCTGTTTCGAGGAGCAGAAGACAGAGCAGGTTCTTTGCCGCGACGTCCAGGTACTCTCCGCTTTCAGCGCAATTTCTTATGTGTCTGATGCCTTCGTCCCGCAGTCTGTTGCCCCCGAAAATTGTTGTTTCGAGCTTACCTTTAAGGAAAAGATATGCTCCTATACCAAGTTCCGCGTCGTGTAAAGCGTTGTCTGACTCGAAAGCTTTTTTGAGTTCTTCGTGAGCCGGAGTGGCAAGAGAAAGAGCTCGAACGTAATTGCCATTTTGCGCGTTGTTCAGGGCGTCGGAAAAAAGCATAGAACCTCTGAAGAAACTTGCGGTAACAGGATCTCTCGATGAAAGAGCGTCGCTTAGGTGATAAACCTTGTCCGAATAAGCTCTGAAATCCGATTCGTATTTTTTTGATAGCATGTCGTTGTCATAAAGGTCACAAAGGTATGCCAGGAAAAAATACCCTGCGGGATGTTCGGGAGCCGATTCGGCGGCTTTTTCGAAACAAACGAAAGCGCTGTCGTATTCTTCAAGGTAGGCGAATTGAAGCCCTTGGACGACGAGATTCTCAATATTGGGCGGCACTATCTGTACTGCTGAAACGACAGTTAAAACGAGAGCGAATATCATATAACACCTCTTGATGAAAGCATTTCAAAAATTCTTGTTTTTAATTCATCGGCTGTTCCGTCATTATTTATTATGATGTACGATGAGGGAAGTTTTGTCCAGTCTTGATTTTTAAGAACAGATGCAATTTTATCTGTATTCCATCCGCGTTTTTTCAGCCTTTCGAAGATTTGAGCCGTATCGGATCTTAAATATAAGATAACATCGAATAACTCGTCAATCCCCCAAAGAGGCAGAACAGCGGCGTCGGTAACTGTTCTTTTATGCTCTTTCAACTTGTTTTTTATAATTCCTGTTATCTTTGGCCAAACAATGTTGTTGAGCAGTGTAAGTTTTTCAGGATATTTGAACACAGTTTCTCCCAGTTTGCATCTTTCAATCATGCCGCCTTGCATAATGTCTGAACCCATGAGACGGACTATTTCATTTTTTACATCGGGATATTCAAGGATCGCGTGGCCAATTTTATCTGCGTCCAAAAGAAGAAAACCGAGGCCGGATACATAGTTTGCAGCTAAAGATTTTCCCGTTCCGGCTTTTCCTGTTACAGCTATGTGACAAGTTTCTTTATTTCCTGCCATAGAAATCTCTCTGCCGATTCTTTCGGTAATTTGGCTACGGCGACGCCTTTTTTAAACAACAGTACGTAATTCTTTCCGCCTGCTATTCCTATGTCGGCTTCTTTCGCTTCTCCCGGTCCGTTTACAGAGCATCCCATAACGGCGACTGTTATCGGTGATTTGATTTTACTGAGCTTGTTTTCAATTTTTCTTGAAATTTTTATGACGTCATAACTGCATCTTGCGCAAGTAGGGCAGGCGATAACCCTGGGCAGGTTCTCGTAAAGACCCAGCGACGACAGGATTTTTTTTGCCACAATCACTTCTTCGACAGGGTCTCCCGACAGGGAAACTCTCAAGGTGTCTCCAATACCCGAGTAAAGGAGAATCCCTAATCCGACTGACGAGAACACAGTTCCTGATCTGACTGTTCCTGCTTCAGTTATCCCGAGATGAAGGGGGACGTCTGTGCTTTTTGCGAACATCCTGTTGGCCGCTATCGTCACCTGTACAGAAGAAGATTTAATTGACACCACCAGATTTTCCACCCCTTTATTCATAAAATAATCTGTCCACTTCTCTGCGCTTTTGGAAAGAGCCTTCGAAGGATTTTCTGCATAAATTGGTATTAATTCTCTTTCGAGAGATCCTGAATTAATCCCGATTCTCACGGTGGAACAGTATTTTCGGAGCGCGTTTATCACGGAGTCTATTTTTTCAAGAGAGTTTATATTGCCGGGATTTATCCTGATCTTCGAAACTCCGGAGTCCAGTGATTTCAGAGCGAGCTTGTAATCGTAATGGATGTCAGCGATTACAGGTATGGGAGAACGGCGGATTATTTTCGAAAGAGCAGCAGCAGATTCTTTGTCGGGCACAGAAACTCTTACGAGATCACACCCGTTTTCGTGAAGTTCAAATATCTGTTCAAGAGTAGCCATCGCATCTTTCGTGGGGGTGTTAGTCATGGATTGGATAGCTATAGGTGATCCACTTCCTATCACAACACTTCCAATTCGAACGGATCTGGTTTTTCTTCTCATTATGCACGGTTTTTGTTTCATCTTCTTTAATCTTGTTGAATAGCATCATTTGCTATAAAATACAATCGTCATTTAGCTGATTTTTGAAAGGAAGTAATGTCAAAATTCAAGTCTTTTCTTTATTTTGTGTTGAACATATTCAGGCACAATTTAAAATTCAAACTCATATCTCTTTTTTCTTCTGTAATACTGTGGTTTTACGTCGTTCTGCAGACACCCTACAACAGGATTCTCGATGTGCCCATCACTGTTGAATTGCCGGATTCGTTGCTGTTCGACGAACCGTTGTCGAATTCGGTCAAGATTGAATTTGTAGGCACTCTGAGAGATTTTTTTCTTTTCGAGAAATTCGGATCTCCCTATGTCTATCTCAACTTGCAAAATATAAATCCCGGAGAACATTACATAGACATTCTCCCCGAAAATGTAATTTTCTCGGATTGGACCGGCGTAGAGACTCAGGGTAAAAGTATAGTAAAGATTTCTCTGCAGAGCCTCGACAGTTTATATCTCCCGATCGTAATTGAAGAGTCCTTTCTTCCAAGATCCAACTGGAGAATAATTGACTACACAATCAGACCGGACTTTACCTGGGTGATAGGCGGCAGGGAAGATTTATTAGAACTTAAGAAGAAACCTTTGATCCTAGTTCCGGATATAAATGGCAATTTCGGTTTTGACATACAGTGCACTGCCCAGGTAAAAATCCCACAGATGCCTACGAGGCCTTTTTCCCGGGATTCATTTGCTGTAATTGAATTTACCATGGATTCACTGATATTAATAGAGAGGAAACTACCCGTGACGCTGACTGAGAGCTCGAGGTTCTACGCTATGCCCGATTCGGTCAAATTTTTCGCTCTTGTTTCCGCTTCGTTAATCGACGAAGTGAGAACCGAAGACATAATGCTTATTGCTGAACCTTTAAAAAATGAAGTCCATTCTTCTTCTTTGGAAATCGTGTGGCCCTATATTGAAGCCGTTGAAACTGCGTGGGTCGAGATTCCGAAAGTTAGAATCATTCCGAAATGACGATTTTCTAACCTTGTGCAAAGACCATGCTCGCTCTCGGAATTGAAACTTCATGCGACGACACATCCGTCGCGGTTTTATCTGGAAAAGAAGTCCTCTCTAACGTGAAAATGGAGCAAGGGATCCATTCTGAATTCGGAGGAGTGGTCCCAGAACTGGCGAGCAGGGAGCACTTAAGGCATATACTGCCTTTGTTCTACAAAGCCCTGAAGATATCCGGTATAGGAGAAAAAGACATTGAGCTGGTTTCCGTCACCAAGGGACCGGGTCTTATTGGATCTCTTCTAACGGGGTATGTTTTTGCAAAGACCTGGGCTTTTTGTACCGAAAAACCTTACGTAGGCGTAAATCACCTTGAAGGCCACGTATACGCCGGTCTTCTCGACTGCGAGGAATTGGAATTTCCGTTCATCTCTCTCATTATTTCCGGGGGTAACACTTTGCTGGTCCTTGTGAAAGGTCACGGAGAATACGAATTAATAGGTGCGACGAGGGACGACGCTGCCGGAGAGGCCATTGACAAGGTTGGGACTCTTCTTGGTTTGAAATATCCCGCCGGTCCTGAAATGGAAAAACTTGCCGAAAAAGGCAGCTCTCAATACATAAAATTTCCTCGACCTGCTCTGCCAGGTTTTGAATTCAGTTATTCCGGTCTTAAGACTGCGGTTCTTTATGCCTTGAGGGAAATGAACGCTGAAGAGATTACAGAGAAAAAAAATGACATAGCGGCTTCTTTTCTCGAAGCAATGATTGAATCGCTGATGGTTAAATCCCTTGAATCCTTGAAGGCGTATAAATGCCGAAGATTACTGCTGACTGGAGGAGTTGCGGCAAACGACATCCTTTATAAAAGATTCTCTTTGGAGTCCGGATCAAAGAGATTCAGAGTCTTCAGGCCCAAAAAGGAATATTGCGGTGACAATGCCGCCATGATAGCTTATCTCGGTCAATTTGTTTACAAGAGAAATTATGCATCCCATAGTTTTTCACAAAAAGCCGATCCGAGATTGAAGTTTGTCTGATCTCATTTCAAATAAGAGACATGGATTTTGACGAACCTATCCTCTCCGCTCCCGACGCTATCAGGGTTTTGGCGAATTTTTTGTCTTTTATGCCGCCCGAAGCCTTTATCTTGATTTTTATTCCGTAATTCAGCTCCACAAAATCCGCAGTTGATTTCAGGAGCGACACGTCTTCTATGGAAGCGCCTCTTGTGGAAAATCCGGTGGAAGTCTTTACGAAAGAAGCCCCGTTCAAAGCGGCGCAAAAAGCCGAAATTACAATCTGTTCACGTTCAAGGAGAGCCGTTTCTAGAATGACTTTAACCGGGATTTTTTCCCCCAGGGCCGCTACAACAGCTTTTACCTCTTTTTCAACTCGCGTGTAATTCCCCTCGAGAACGCTTCCTATGTTCATCACCATGTCGATTTCATCGGCACCGCAATCTCTCGCGTAAGAAGCTTCGGCGGCTTTAATTAATGCCGATGAATACCCCATCGGAAAAGAGATCACTGTCACTATTTTTACACCCGATCCCTGTATCAAGTCTTTTGCAAAACGCACTCGAGAAGGAGGAACGCACAAAGCGTAAAAAGGCGCTTCAACTGCTTCTTTGGATGTTTTTAAGACTGTATCCTCTGTCGTATCTGCTGAAAGGCAAGTGTGTTCAATGTAAGGTCTCAAATCACCGGGCGATAAAGCGTCAGAAGGCTTTTTATTCCCAAAATCGTCAAGTATTTTAATAACTTCCTTTGCCGATATCATCTTTTCTCCTTTCGAAATCTTGTCCGGTAACTGCCATAGTCCTTGAAAACAAGCATATTAGCATGTATTATAACTTGATTCATAGTTTTAACAATCGACGGCCATAAAATTGAAGCAACCTATGTATTCTGTACTTTTCAGCTCCGTGCTCAACGGTATTGAAGGAGTATTGGTCAAAGTCGAAGTGAATCTTCTGAAAGGCATTCCTTCATTTGGTATTGTAGGACTTCCTGACTCTTCAGTGAAAGAAAGCAGAGACAGGGTTCAGGCGGCTATCTACAATTCCGGCCTTGAATTTCCGGTGAAGAAAATTACGGTCAACCTGGCACCCGCCGATGTCAGAAAAGAGGGAACATCTTTTGATCTGCCTATAGCCGTATCAGTTATTCTTGCATCGAGAGGCATAAAAAAAGTAACTGAAGACGCTGCAGTTATAGGAGAGTTGTCTCTCGACGGAACTTGCAGGCCTGTCAGCGGTGTATTGCCAATAATAGCCGGTTTAAAAGCAAAAAAAGTGAAAAAGATCATTTTGCCTTCGGGTAATGAAAATGAAGCTTGTATGATTAAAGGAGTTCGTGTATTCCCCGTAGCGAGTCTCCGTCAGACTCTCGAAGTTATTTTGAGCGATTTCAAAAACGGACGATTCCTTTGCGAAAACATTGAAAATACTCAAAACATCCCTGAATACGAGTTCGATTTCAATGAGATCAAGGGTCAGTCTTTCGCCAGAAGAGCTTTTGAAATATCAGCAGCAGGCAGTCACAACATTCTGTTGTCCGGACCACCTGGAGCCGGTAAAACAATGCTAGCCAGAAGGTATTCTTCAATCATGCCTGATATGACAGAAGAGGAATCTTTACAGACCTCACTTGTATGGTCGGCAGCGGGATTACTTTCTCGCGATAAACCGGTTGTCAAAGAAAGGCCTTTTCGTTCTCCTCACCACACCGCTTCGCACGTGGCAATAGTTGGAGGCGGAAGCGATCCTAAACCGGGAGAAGTGAGTCTTGCTCATAACGGTGTCCTTTTTCTCGATGAGTTTCCTGAATTTTCAAAAAAAACAGTAGAGTCTCTCAGACAGCCTATTGAAGACGGTTTCGTTACAATATCGAGAATGAAGGGATCAGTAGCTTACCCTTCAAAGTTTGTGCTTTTGGGTGCAATGAATCCCTGTCCGTGCGGTTTCAGGGGCGACCGCTTCAGACAGTGTACGTGTTCATCCGGCGAAGTCAGGAAATATCTTGCGAAAATTTCCGGTCCGATCCTCGACAGGATAGATATCCACGTCGACGTGCCGTCTCTTTCTTTCGAAGAAATACTAGAATCAAAAGCGACTGAATCTTCTCGCGACATTAAAAGCAGAGTAACAGAAGCGCGAAGTATTCAAACCAAAAGATTTGAATCAGAGACGAACATTTTATGCAATTCACAAATTCCGGGTGCTAAGCTTCAGAAATACTGCGGGCTTGAAAATCCCGCCATGTCTTACCTCACAGAAGCGTTGAAAAAACTGACGATGACGGCAAGAGCTTACGACAAGGTTCTGAGAATTTCAAGGACCATCGCCGACCTCGATTCCAGCCATGTTGTGAAGCGCGAACACGTTGCTGAAGCCTTGAATTATATGCAAGTGGACAAAAGAAGGTTTTTGTGATATTCAGAGAAAAAGACAGTTTTTGTAATTTTATACTAATTTACGAGGAAGTTTATGATAATTGAATGTCCCCGTTGTAAGACAAGGTATTCAGTGAAAGATTCAGAGGTGCCCAATGGAGGAGCACCAGTCGAGTGCATTGAATGCGGTAATATTTTTACGATTTTTGTTGAACCTCTGCCTTTGATTTTAACCAGAATATCAAGAGAAGAAGCTGAAATCGAGTTTCAGAAATTTTCCAGCAGACAAGCAGTTCAAAACCAGACATTTTCGGGAAAATCAGATTTGTTTGAAAAAAGCGTTTCCCAACCGAAAAAGAAAGAATCCATTCTGGACGAAACCGAAATGTTCAGGAATGAGTTCGAAATGCCTATTAAACAGAAAAAGCAGGATTTTACGAGCTTTCCCGACGATTTCGGTTTTCAGAAACAGACGCCCAAAACAGAAAAACCCGATATAATAAAACAGGGTAACCCTTTTGACCTGAGTGGACTAACTTCGAAGCCGAAACCCGTTTTTGAAGATTCTTTTTCGATACAATCGGGAGGCGGCATTACTCAACATAAAAAAGATTTAAAACCGGCTGATGATTTCAGAAGCAAAAGCTCACAGGAAACGACGCAGAGTACATCCTCTCTCGAAGAATTTTTCAACATTCCCAAAACACCTGAAGATAAGCTGAGAAACCTGGCGAGCAGAGTAGTCAATGAGTTGAAAATGTATTATCCTGAAGAGTCGGATGAATCGGCAAAAACCGGAAAAATCCCGGTGAATCTTCTCAACGAAATAAAGAAAGCATTACAATTTTACAGACAGGAAGCGGTAAAAGATGCCGACTGGGACACGGCAGTCGTGTTTTTCCGCGACGCCATCAACACAATTATAGGAAAAGGAAAGATCCTTTTCCGGTAGCTTATAAAGGAGGATTTTTGAAACGCGCTATGATTTTACTCTCGGTTGTAACTCTTTTGACAGGAATTTTCACATGTGGATCTTCTCAAGGCAGCGGAACAGCGACAAATTCTTCGGCTTCCGAATCAGGAATTTTTTCAATGGTTTCTTTCACGAATTCTGACATGAAAGTCGGCAGCAATTTTCCGGAAATGGCCTGGCTTGACGGCGGAGACACAGTTAAGCTCACTTCTTTGGGAGCAAAAGCATACTTGATAGATTTCTGGGCGACATGGTGCGGACCTTGCAGAGCCGAGATTCCTCATCTCATTGAATTCCAGGAGGAATTGGGAAGCAAAGGTTTAGTTGTGATAGGAATCAGTGTTGACGACAATATGGGAGTCTTGCCCGCCTTCGTTTCCTCAAACAAAATAAATTACATGACGCTTCATACCACTAACAGCGATTTCATGTCCATGGCTCTTGCCCCTGGAGGGGGAGCGATACCTCAAACTTACATTCTGAATTCATCGGGAAAGATAGTTAAATCTTTCGTCGGCTTCTCGCCCGACATGCAGGGAGAGATGGAGGAGGCGCTGGAAAATATCCTGAAATAAGCAGGAGAGATGAGGAAGCTTAAAGTTTTATCTTTGTTCATGATTTTATCGCTCGCCGGATGTTCATCCGGAGCCGTGGATGATATGTCCGGGCGAGCTTCCATTGATCAGGCCGCGGCGGCAAAAGATAAGTCCGTCAAGATAAATATGCAGAAACTTAAGGACGCACTGGATCTGTTTATTTTGGAGTCTCCTTCATCGGCTTGTCCCCGTTCGATAAACGAAATCGATATGCCTTCTGCTTTAAACCCTTACGCTTCAGGAGTCCCTGCTTTTGTTGACGGCATGCCTGCGTCGAAGGGACAGGTTGGTTACGTAAACGACGGATCCGGATATCGGATATACGGATACGGGTCTGATGGCATAATGGATTATGTAATAAGTTATGACAGATGACGAAAAGGATTTTTAAAATCGAAAGGGAGACTTATCCCTACATTGATATGTTTATTAAAGACGCGGGGGATTATCTCTCCGTTTTTTTCCTGAAAAACAACCCTTCATCCGAGTTGTTCGGCTTAAAGGGCTTTGAGACGAAATTTATATCTTCAATAGACGACGTGCGAAGAATGATTTTCATAAAATCCGACGAAAGAAAGATTATTGATATTTTTATCACCGAACTTTTTGATGCTAAAGATTATTCCGGATACAGAATAGATATACCCGAACAGTCACAAGGTTTTCTGGAACTGCTTGAGAATCCCGGGAGAAGTTTTGAGATTTATACGGTCATGGAGTGTGATACTCCTGCCATTGCCGGCACTCAAAGGCCGAGGGGTGATGTTGTGATAAACCGCGATTCTAAAGGTTTTCCGATTGAGGTCAAGACTGTCCTGGAAGGCGAGACGAAAGCTTCATCGTCTGTTTTCTGGATGTACGAAAAAGCCGCCGAATTATCTCTGGAGTGTTCAGGTGAATCCGACAACGAAAAATGGGCAGTATACGTTTTGTCTTCTCTGGCCTCAGAACTTATTTCCCTCGGCATCAAACCTATTTATCTCGCGCCTGAAATTAGCTTCAGATCGTGGGTTTTGGCTGAGAAGATAGGATTCAGAGACACAGGTTATAGAATTATTGAAATTGAAGCAAGTAAAGCTCGTACGAAAAACAGGATCACGGAATGATCGACGGCGACATCAAAGAAATTCTCAAAGAAATCCAAAAGATGAGAAAAATCGGGGAACACGAAAGAGCTCTCGAAGTTATAGAGAATCTGTACAAATCTGAAAAGGACATGGATAAAGGAGTCACAGCTTTTTTGCAGTATCAGAAAGGGCTAATCTATTCTAAAAGGAAAGAGAAAGAGAAGGCGATGGATGCTTTTGCCATCGCTATAGACAATTCCAAATCCGCAACTCAAAAAGTCGTGATTCAAGCCGCTAACTCAGAAGTGCTCGGGCACAATGTCGACGCTTATTTCTCGCTGAAAAACCTCAGTCTGCAGAAAAGTTCCGCTGGTGAGAGGAACATGGCTGACTCACTCATTAAGGAAATGCTGACCACAAACAGAATTCTTAAAAAATCAATCGAGTTCGTCGAAAAACTTGACGAAACGAAAATCGACGATGCGGCAGCGGAGGAAATTGGATCATTGCTTTCAGTCAGCAAAAACGACCCTTACCTTTGGACGCTTTTCGGAAAATACTACGCGGGAAAAGCTCAATACGACAAAGCTTTAAATTGCTACGAGAAGGGATCGGAAAGCCAGCTGAAGAAGTTTGAAAGTCTTGTCGGAGCGATTCACTGCCACATCATGCTTGGCAACATTGAAATTGCAAAAATCAATCTCAAAGCGGCGAAAGACACAGCAAAGACAGAACAGCAGATTGCCGACCTGGATAAAATATCTCAGGCGATTTCAAAGTTAAAACCCTCCAAATCGGAAGAAACCCCCGAAGAGGATTTATTGATAGAACACACAATCATAGCGCCGCCGCCGCCTCCCGAGAAAGAATCCGCACAACTGCAGGAAGAGAAAGAAGAGGATGATTTCCGTGAAGGTGATTTGGTCGCGATGAGTCAGGTTTCTGCAGAAATTCCTGAGAAAAGCACGGCCGAAAAAATTGAACCTGAACCGGCTCCTCCGGAACCGACTCCCCCGGAACCGGTACCAGAATCTCTTCCTGCCCAAAAAATGGTGCCTCCTCCTCCTCCTGATGAATTTGAGGAAGGTATAAAAACCGAGGAACAAAAGAAAGATGAAAAAACACTGTCCTTCGATAAATTTCAGGAAATCGATGAAATTGAAAAATCCTATCTGTGGGACAGAGGAAAACCTGAAAAGAAAACTCCCGACGTAGACTTTAAAAAAATTAAAAAATACGAAGCAAAGCTTTCTTTTCTCAACTCTGCTGTTTCCATAATAATATTTTTGTCATTCGCCGCCGGAACCGCTGCGGGAGTAGTTCTGGCCATGAGGTATTTTTAACAGTATGGAAAGGAATATCCTCGGTTTAAACAATATCGAACTTACGGAGATTATTAGAGAGAAGTCAATTGACACTGTAATTCTTCCAGTAGGAACGATTGAAGCTCATGGAATTGCCCCTCTGGGCACGGACGTAATCATACCCGATAAAATTTCCCAAGACATAGCTGGAGGTTTGAACGCTTTGATAGCTCCGGCAGTTCCCTACGGATTGACCGGCGGATTACTCCCGTACAATGGCTCCATGACGCTGACAAAAGACACTTTTGAAAATTTGCTGTTTGAAATTTCTGTTTCTCTTAAGAAAACCGGTTTCAAAAAGATTGTGATAAACAACGGACACGGAGGCAACATGGCTTCCCTGAAAAATGTTGCCGAAAGGGTATACAGAGAAACCGGTCTTTTTGTAGTCACCGTGCACTGGTGGATACACTGCGCGGATCTGTCTGAAGAAATATTCAAAAAAACGGGAGGACACGCGGCGATTGATGAAACCGCCATGATTCAAGCTGTGTGTCCGGAGCTTGTCAGATGGGAATATTCGACAAAAATTTCAAAATACTGCCCTCATAAAGGCATTGATTCGGTACCCGTCCCTTCAACCGTGATTGTATATGACGGATCGGGAGGTGATCCGGTAAATGATCCTGAGCTTTCCCGAATATTCTATGATTCAGTTGTAAAGAAAGTGTTGCAAACGGTTTCGGAGGTCCTCAAGAATATTGATTTTTGGGTCAGTTTAAATTTATTATCTTAGTGTCGCCAATATACTTTTCTGTGTTATATTCTGCTATGTTACGGAGTTTTGCGATTTCGCTTTCCATTCTTTTAAGAGAATCCATGATAATATCCAGCTGTTTTTTTGTTTTCTGATCCGCACAGGTCTCTTTGACCTGAGAAATCGCCAGCATCGCGACAGTCAGGGGCTGTGTGATATGGTGCGATACGGCTCCGGCTGTCTGTAAAAGAACCTCGGTTTTCAGGAGATTTTCACGATTTTCCTTTAGTATATTCTTCTGAGTCAAAATGTGTATGGTTTGGCTGTACATCGAAAAGAGTTCTTCTTTGTATTCGTGGTTATCGGGTTCACTGACAGCTATTATGTAATTTGCCGGAAACTCGTTTACATTAATGTCTTCGTCCGAAATGATAGGTGAAAAAAGTAGCTTCAATTCGTTTTTACCGACGACAGAGGAACAGGTTTTGGGTAAATCGAGGACGTGATAATTTTTTTCAGTTATGTAAATCATTTTTTTTCTGTATTTTTGTTTCAGATTTTTTTCGACGGCTTCATCGAAAGATTTGTTTTCGAAAAATCCTTTCCGGATAATACATCTTCCTTTTTCTGTATTAATATTGAAGTAAACTCCTAAAAATGAATTTTCAAGAAAGCCGTTGGCTATAATGTCCATGCTTTCTTGTATGTTTTCTGTGTCGTTAGCCTTCATTTTGTGTTCGTAATAGTTCTGGATCCTGGTTTCCTGCGAGGCTGTTTTTATGCGGTTTTCATGGACGTCGGTTACGTCCCGGTAAATCACCACTATCCCGATAGGTTCTGTGTCATTTTTGCTGTATTTTTCGTCTTCGAAATAAACCGGTCCTCCCGCTATGCTGACCCAGATAGCCGAACCGTCTTTGCGAATCCTCGGAACGTCATCCTGCCCGAGTCTCATGCCCCGCATTATGTTTTTAGTCAGTTCCTTTCCGGAATTATATTCATTTTTGGGGACTATAAGATTGTCAATGTTTTTTTTGAAAATCTCGTCTTTGCTTTGATAGCCGAATGTTTCGAGAAAAACTTTATTGGCGCTGATTATGTTGCTTTCCGTATCGAGAAATGCTACAGCGTCCGGGATGTAATCCAAAAAAGACGACGAAAAATATCTTTTAAAAAAATCGTCTATGTCAAAAAAGGCGTACAGTCTCCAAATCCATTTGTTTTTTATGCTTATTGAAGAAACAAGTATGTTGGAGGGGTATATGATCCTGTCTATGACCATATGAACGCCCAGCCAAAAACAATAAGATTTTTGAGGTTTTCGGAGCAGCGCATTCAGTCTGGAATTTTCCGAGAAATCTTCTTTTTGGAAAAGATCAGTGACGAAATATCCTATCGGGTCGGAGGAAAACAGGAATCTCATGCTTTCATTTGCGTATATGATCCTGCCCTCTTCGATGAGAACGCATTTGTTGTCGTGCAGAAGAAATGCGCTAATTTCAGTGGGAGTGAGGATTAATTTTTCCATATATTCAGTTACGATTGATTATTTGTCAGGTATATTGTATCAATAAACATAATCATTGTTAAGGAAAAAGGAGAAATAATGAATTCGCGCAAAGCTCTCATCACGGGAATTACCGGACAGGACGGTTCTTATCTTGCCGAGTTGCTTTTGGGAAAAGGATACGAGGTCCACGGTATGAGAAGAAGATGTTCGATTTTCAATACCGAAAGGATAGATCATCTATACGACGATCCTCATCTGCCGGGAGCCAAACTATTTTTGCATTACGCCGACTTGACAGATTCATCGAGTATAATCAAATTGCTCAATAAAATTGAACCCGACGAAATATACAACCTTGGCGCTCAGAGTCACGTTCAGGTTTCTTTTGAAACTCCTGAATACACAGCTCAATCGGATGCTGTCGGGACTTTGCGCATTCTCGAGGCTATGAGAATACTGAAAATGCATGATAAAGTCAGGTTTTACCAGGCTTCGACGAGTGAACTGTTCGGCAAAGCGGTAGAATTTCCACAAAACGAAAGCACACCCTTTCACCCCAGGAGTCCATACGGAGTGGCGAAACTTTATTCATTCTGGATCACAGTCAATTACAGAGAGGCTTTCGGAATGCACGCGAGCAACGGGATACTTTTCAATCACGAATCTCCGAGAAGAGGCGAGACTTTTGTGACCAGGAAAATCACCAGGGCGGTTGCGAGGATTAAATTCGGACTTCAGAACGAAATATTCTTGGGCAATCTCGAAGCGCAGAGAGATTGGGGCTTCGCGGGAGATTTCGTTCAGGCGATGTGGCTGATGCTTCAGCAGGAAGAACCGGATGATTACGTCATAGCAACTGGTAAGACCAATTCGGTCAGGTACTTTATAGAAAAATCTTTCGAGAAAATAGGCATAAAAATATCCTGGAAAGGTAAAGGGGACAAAGAAACAGGAGTGGATGACTCCAGCGGAAGAACTCTCGTCAGAGTTGACCCGAATTACTACAGACCGTCTGAAGTCGAAAAGCTTATCGGCGACAGCTCGAAAGCCGAAAAAAAATTCGGCTGGAAACCGGTCGTCGGTCTTGACGAATTGATAGAGATGATGCTTGCTTCGGATGTCCGTCTGGTGGAAATGGAAATGTCGCTAAAAAAATCCGGTTTTAATTGTTCTTCCAGGGGTGTGGCCGATAAACTTCTCTGACGGTGTTTTTTTTGGTAAAATAATCAATGGAAAAAGAAAAAGATATTTTTTGGGATTTTGTCGAAACCGTTTCAGTGTTGAGAAAGAAATGCCCTTGGGACAGAGTTCAGACAATAGAAAGCCTGTCAGAACATCTGCTTGAAGAGGCTGCAGAAGCCAAAGAATCGGTTTTTTTGACCTCTGAAAAACTGAGGGAAGAGCTCGGTGATCTTCTTCTTGTAATCGTAATGATGTCTGCAGTGGCCCATGAAAAGGGTTTTTTTGACATAGAGGATGTTTTGAAGGGAATTCGGGAAAAGATTGTTTTCAGGCACCCGCACATCTTCGCAGAAGAAAGAGCCGACACACCGGAAGATGTGTGGCGAATATGGAAGGAAATGAAGCTAAAGGAGATCCGGAAAAGCGATTCTCTACTCAAAATAGCTTCTGCAGTTCAGAAAGAAGCTTCCGAAACCGGTTTTGACTGGGACTGTCCTGAGAAAGTCATTGAAAAACTGAACGAAGAAATCAGTGAGCTTGCCCAAAGCGGCAGTTTTTCCGAGAGGGAAGAGGAGACGGGAGACATATTGTTCGTCGTCGTCCACTTGGCGAATCATCTGGGGGTGGATCCTGAAATCGCCCTCGGTAAAACAATAGAGAAATTCAAAAAAAGGTTCGCGCACGTCAAAAAGAAAATGACTGAGTCCGGATTGGACATGAATGTCGAGAATATTGACACAATGGAATATTTTTGGAGACAAAAAGCTGAAAAAGATTAATTTAATGTTGATGATCCTATGGAATAAATAAAGGGGAAAAGAATGAAAAATGAAGTGAAAGAAGCGTTGACTTTCGATGACGTGCTTCTTGTACCTCAGAATTCCTCGGTCCTGCCTAATCAGGTCGAAGTGAACACAAAACTTGCGGGAGAAATAGACCTGAACATTCCGTTGATCAGCTCCGCCATGGACACGGTTACGGAATCGCCTATGGCTATAGCAATGGCGAGAGAAGGAGGGATCGGCGTAATTCATAAAAACATGTCGATTGAAAAACAGAGCGAAGAAGTCAGAAAAGTAAAAAGATCCGAAAGCGGCATGATAAGCACTCCGATGACAGTAAAAGCCGACGTTCCTCTTAAAACTGCCGTCGAACTCATGAAAGAAATGGGGATTTCGGGTCTTTGCGTAGTTGACGACGGCAGGAGACTGTTGGGTATTTTAACGCACAGAGACGTCATGTTCGAAACAGATCTCAAGAAGAAAGTCTCCGAAATCATGACTTCAAAAGGTCTGAAAACAGCTCCGGTGGGGACTTCTACAGAACAGGCAATAGAAATATTCAAAAAATATAAAATCGAAAAACTGCCGATAATTGACGACGCGGGAAAAATCTGCGGCCTGATGACGGTCAAAGACGTCGAGAAAAAAATATGGTTTCCTCACGCGAGCAAAGACAAGGACGGCAGGCTGAGAGTAGCCGCGGCAGTCGGGATATCGGCTGACACTTTAAACCGGGTAGACTCGCTAATAGAATCAGGATCGGATGTAATAGTAGTTGACACTGCGCACGGCCACTCCAAGGGAGTTTTGAAAGTCGTTGAAACAGTGAGAAATAAATACCCCGGAGTCGCTCTCATCGGCGGCAACGTTGCAACTCGTGAAGGGGCTTCAGATCTTATTTCAGCGGGGGTTGACGCTGTGAAAGTCGGTATCGGGCCGGGTTCCATTTGCACTACTAGAGTTGTAGCCGGAGTTGGAGTTCCTCAGCTGACAGCGATAATGGAAACAATTGAGATAGCGTCGGTCAGAAATGTACCGGTGATATCCGACGGCGGAATTAAATATTCGGGTGATCTCGTCAAAGCTTTCGCCGCAGGCGCAGGAGTGGTTATGATAGGGAGTCTTTTTGCCGGTACCGATGAAAGCCCGGGTGAAATTGTATACCTCGAAGGAAGAAGTTTCAAGGTATACAGAGCCATGGGATCTTTGCAGGCTATGAAACTTGGAAGCGCCGACAGATATTTTCAGGAGGGAGCAACTAAATTCGTCCCCGAAGGAGTCGTGGCGAGAGTGCCATACAGAGGAAGCCTCAACGACGTGATCTATCAGCTTATAGGCGGCTTGAAAGCAGGGATGGGGTATGTCGGAGCCGCCAACCTTTCCGAGCTGAAGAAAAAGGCTGTGTTTATAAGAATGACATCGTCCGGGCTCAGGGAGAGCCACCCTCACGACATAATAATAACCGAAGAGCCGCCCAACTATGGAGTGTTTAAGTGAGTGAAATTAAAGGAACTACAGTAATAGCTGTTGTGAAAGACGGTTCCGCTTCAATCGGAGCCGACGGTCAGGTCACTTTCGGCAATACAGTCATCAAATCAAAAGCCGTCAAATTGAGGAAGATGGCCGAAGGTAAAGTGATCGTGGGTTTTGCCGGATCAGTGGCGGACGCTTTCACGCTTTTCGACAGATTCGAGAAACATATCAAAGAGCATCCGGATCAGCTCAACAGAGCCGCGGTAGCTCTCGCCCGGGAATGGAGGAAAGACAAGATACTCCGCAAGCTTGAAGCAATGCTTGTAGCGGTCGACAAAACCAGCGCTCTGATGATATCCGGGCAGGGTGACGTCATATCACCCGAAGACGGCGTAATAGCGATAGGGTCCGGCGCCCCTTATGCCACGGCGGCGGCGAGAGCTCTTATGAGACACACACAAATGACTCCTGAGGAGATAGTGCAGAAATCTTTGAAAATTACTTCCGAAATATGCATATACACGAACAGTGAAATAACAGTGGAGGTCATCGGTTGATGGAAAGCAGTTTTGAAATTATAGAGAATTATTCGGCTTCGTTGACTCCAAAAAAGATAGTCGAGTTTCTCGATCAATACATAGTCGGTCAGCCGGAAGCTAAAAAGTCGGTGTCAATAGCTGTAAGAAACAGATGGAGGAGAGCCAGGGTTCCCAAAAACCTGAGGGAGGACATCATCCCTGCGAACATAATAATGATTGGCCCCACAGGTGTCGGAAAGACCGAAATAGCCAGAAGACTTGCTAAACTCCTTCAGGCTCCTTTTATAAAAGTTGAAGCGACGCAGTACACCGAGATAGGGTACGTGGGTAAAAACGTTTCTTCGATGGTTCGGGATCTTGTTCATACCGCCGCGATGATGATCAAAGCCAAGGTATCAGCTAAAATCAGACCCGTGGCCGAAGCAAAAACGGAAGAAAGGATTCTCGACATACTTTTACCCGCGAACAAATTACCTGGCATTCAGAGCGAAGGCGGCACAAGAGAACATTTCAGGAACATGCTGAGGAATAAAGCGCTCGATGAGAGAGAGGTGGAAATTCCTGTTTCCTCTTCGGCCGGAAAACCTTTCATAGAAGTATTTTCACCGGTCGGTATGGAAGAAATGGGGATTAACATGCAGGACATGATAGGAAACATTAGTCCTAAAAGAAGAAAGATGAAAAAGGTTAAACTCAGAGACGCTTTTGAACTGATATGCGAAGAGGAAATGTCGGCTCTTCTCGAAGAACATGACATAGGCATGGAAGCTTGCCGTCTGGCCGAAGAACAGGGGATTATATTCATTGACGAAATAGACAAAATAACTGTCGGCGAAGACGGTAGTTCCAAAACCGGGCAGGACGTTTCCCGTGAGGGCGTTCAGAGAGACCTTTTACCGATAATTGAAGGCACTACCGTTCAGACGAGATTCGGAACCGTCAAAACAGATCACATATTATTCATTGCCGCCGGAGCCTTCAATGTTTCAAATCCTTCAGACATGATACCTGAATTTCAGGGAAGGTTCCCGATTCGTGTAATGCTCAATGACTTAAAGGAAGAGGATTATTACAGAATTCTCAAAGAACCGAAAAACTCGCTCATTATTCAATATCAGGAGCTTCTTAAACAGGACGGGGTAAATCTTCAGTTTGAAGGCGATTCGCTCCGTAATATTGCCGAAGTCGCATTTGAGCTGAACAGAACCTCTGAAAACATTGGAGCCAGAAGACTCCAGACCATTTTAAACGTTCTCCTGGAGGACATACTTTTCAATGCAACGGAAGAACCGGGTCTGAAAGTGATAACAGATGAAATAGTCAAGGAAAAAATGGAAAGCGTAATGAAAGAGGAAGACTCGAGGAAGTACATTCTCTGATGAGAATTGTATACGGTCTCATAATCGGGCTTATCGCGGCTTTTTTTGAGCTTTTTGCCGCGAAATGGTTCAGCATCAAAAACGTTGCTCCAAATCTTGTTCCCGCTTTTGTCCTGTTTGCGGCTTTTTACGGCGGCAGAAGAATGGGCTTGTGGGCGGGATTTATGGCGGGTTTGATACTTGATTTCTATTCGAGATATTACATCGGCATTGGGATTATTTTTTACAGTGCCGTAGGTTTTACTGTAGGTCATATGGGCAACAGGTTCATATTTGACAGCACAGCCGGAAAAGTCTTGTGCCTGTTCGCGGTCAATTTTCTTCAGTCATTCATTTTGTGGTTTTCCACCAAACCGGATAACATATTGGACGTCTTTCTCATTTCGATAATGCCGAGAATATTTTATTCGGCCGTTCTCGGCGGAATACTGCTTTATTTATCCCTGCTGATAGTATCCAAATTTTCATACATTGCGGCTCTATTCAGGTTTATAAAGAAATGATGGATCTAAAAAGAGGAAAAATACTGAAATATATGATCGCGTTCGCTTTCGTTCTCATCGCTGCGAATCTTTTTAACCTTCAGATTCTGCAGGGTGACTTCTGGCAGGAAAAATCATCTAGAACCAGCATTCAGCTGAGATGGGTGGAACCATCCCGTGGCAACATATATGATTCAAGAGGGGTTCTTCTGGCCAGGAACAGGCCTGGTTATTCGATTCTGGTCGATCCCCAGCTTTTAAAAAAATATCCGGGCGTAGCGCCCACACTCGCATTTTATCTCGAAGTCGACAACAATTATATCTTCGATAAGATAGACACAAATTCGGTTAGAATGAAGAGATTGGAAAGAGACGTCAGCCTCGAATTGATCAGCAAACTGGAAGAGCACAGGGATGAGCTTCCGGGTGTTCAGATAGTGGCCGAACCTGTAAGAGAATATCCTCTGGGAAAATACACGGCTCACGTAATAGGATATCTAGGTGAAATTTCCTCCCAGGAACTAAGCAGATTCGACACGTCTGTTTACAACCAGGGGGATTTAATAGGTAAAATAGGGATCGAGAGGTATTACGATATTTTTCTCAAAGGAAAAAGGGGCTACGAATTTGTCGAGGTCGACAAGCTCGGAAGAATATTACAACCGTTTTCGGAAAAAGATCCAGTACTGCCGTCAAGGGGTTGTGACGTATATACCACAATAGATACGAGGCTTCAGCAGAAGGTCTATTTTTATCTCTGGTATAACGCTTGCACGGCAATAGTCATGAATGTCCGAACAGGTGCCGTACTGGCTATGGTTTCAAAGCCTTCTTTCCCTCCTGACAGCCTTTCCTTCGGTTTGAGAAAAGAGCTATGGGACAGCATAGTGGCAAATCCCCTTCATCCTTTTTTGAATAGAGCCATAGCCAGCAATTTTCCACCTGCTTCCACAATAAAGCCCCTCACAGCGATTGCCGCGCTTGAAGCGGGAGTGCTGGACACCGGTCCGCCGCTTGAACCTTGCGAGGGAAACATCGATCTTAAAGACGGACTTCCGCATAAATGCTCGGGAGGACCTCACGGGCACCTCGATTTAGGAGGGGCACTCATGCATTCGTGCGATATTTTTTTCTATCAGGTCGGTCTCAGAATAGGTTTCATGCAGTACATAAGCTGGCTGAGGATGTTCGGATTCGGTGAAAAAACAGGGATAGACCTGTATCCGGAATCTCACGGCCTTCTTCCCGACAGCGTCTGGATGGATTCACGTTACGGCGTCGGAAAGTGGCCCAAGGGAGTGGTTGTGAATCTAAGCATAGGTCAGGGGGAACTGCTCGCGACCCCGCTTCAGATGATCAGATATTTTTCCGTGATAGCAAACGGGGGTTTTTTGGTTAAACCTTATCTAGTCGATTCTATACTCGACGAAAGAGGTCAGTCCGTTTACAGGGCAAAAATAGAAAAACAACCCTTGCGTATAAATCCTTCGGATCTGGAATATGTCAGGAGAGCCTTGATATCCGCTGTCAACAACAAAGACGGTACCGGGTACGAATGTCACTTGGAAGGTCTAACAATAGCAGGTAAGACAGGTACCGCTGAACACATAGGGGAGCACGACCACTCGTATTTCATAGGATTCGCTCCGGCAGAAGATCCTGAAATAGCCATCGTAGTGATAATTGAAAGCGCCGGAGGAACAGGCGGAAGGATAGCGGCACCGATATCGAAACTGATATTCGAGTATTATTTTACAAACATTTCTCCGTATCAACCTCTCGTGGGGAGTATAACGCCGTTGTCTCAGGATGTTATCTACATGCCCGTATATACTTATGACAGTAGTCAGGAAATCGGGACAATAAATCAGGGTGTACTCTCTAAACCGGATACGACAATAAAACAAGAAAATGATTCTTCGGACATGCAGGATTTTCTTCATTTTGAGTTCAATCTCGAACCGGACACAGACAGTGTTTACTGAATTTTTTTCTGACAGAAATGACAATTTGATAAATTGTAATTTAAGTAGTTGACAAAACGAGACTTTGCCGATAAACTATCCCTAGTAATGTTGGTATTGGCATGGAAAAAAATCCATGGGGATTCTCCGTGTCGTTTTTTAGAATCGCACAAGTAAGAGGTACTGTATGAAGCTGTATGTGGGTAATCTGCCCTACGAACTGAACGAAGACGAATTGAGAGACATGTTTTCAAAATTCGGAGAAGTCGCATCTGTAAACATCATAACGGACAGAGTGACGAAACGTCCGAAAGGTTTCGGTTTTGTCGAAATGCCGAACAACGAAGAAGCTGAAAATGCCATGAAGGATCTTAATGAAAAAGACATCAAAGGCAGAAAGATCAGAGTAAACGAAGCCCGTCCCAAAGAGGAAAATCCGAGATACTGATTAATTCCCGGCAATTTATCTCATAATAATATAAGAAAGTTGTGTAGCTCTCAGTTTAGCATTTTAAATTGAGAGCTTTTTTTGTTTTTGAGTAACGGCTGTTATTTTCTGAAAACAGTCAAGCTGAGCTCTGTGTTGTAATACTATATATCGGTCCCCAATCCGTTGCGGATGAAAATAATTTATTCCTTGGATTTCCTGAAGAGCCATAAATGTCGAAAGAATTCTCCGGAAACGGAAGTATTCTGAAATCTGCGCCGGTGTTCTGCGTTTCCGTCCTGTCAGGTCAGTTTTTCTATTAAAACTTCGTTTACTTTAAGACGTGATATCTTTTTTATAACGAAAACCACACCGTCAAATTTAAAGTTGTTGCCTGGTTTTTGTTCTGATCCGAAATGGTTTTTTATCCAGGCGTTCAATTGTGCGTCAGGTTCGGGGATGTCTGTATCCATGAATTCGTTGATTTGTCTTATTGAGGCTCCGCCTCCGGCAATGAAACGGTTCAGAGTGATAGGATATATGTGAGACGGCAATATATCGTATTCGTCCTCGATCTCACCGACAAGCTCCTCAATGACGTCCTCGATCGTTATTAACCCCGCAAGTTCCTCGGCGTCATTTTTTACAACGGCTATGTGCTGATGATTCAGCGTGAGCCGCTTGAACACAGTCTGAAAACTGTCTTCATCCCTTAAAACCGGAATTGGGCGTACAATGCCTTTAAGCGAAGGATTTGAGGGATTTATCTGAAGAGCGCTGACGATGTCCTTGAAATTGATATAACCGAGCACATTATTAATATTTTCAGAACTCACCAAAGGATATCTCGTGTGATTGTGTATGTGTGATTCTATCAGGGCTTCCATGAGAGTCATATTGTCGGTCAGTATCTTCAATTCTTTTTTTGGGATCATAATGTCTTTAGCCTTTTTATCCTTGAGCCCGATCGTTCTTGAAATTATTTTAGCCTGATCATGGCTTATCAGATTGTTTATGGAAGCGAAACGGGAAAGAACTGATATCTCTTGGACAGTGTCGTATTTTTCCTCTTCTTTGTATTTGCCTATAAAAGGGTAGTTTAATAGTTCGACGAATTTTATGAACGGAGTGAAAATCTTGATAAGAACCAGCAATGGATAAGTGCCTATAACCGCGATGTTCCTGTTGAACTTGACTCCCAGCGCTTTCGGAAGAATTTCAGTCCATTGTATCATCGCGAACGAAAAAACGAGAGAGAACAGGATTATCCATTTTGGGCCGTAGAGTTCATCGAATTGAGCGCCTGAAAGAGACGCTCCTATCGTGTGGGCTATCGTGTTTATTATCAGTATGACAGCTATCGGTTTTTGTATGTTACCTTTCAGCGTTTTCCAAACTTCGGCGAGTTTGGGCTTTTTAGGAGCCATTGCCGCTATGTCGCTGTTGGATATGCTCAAAATGCATGCCTCAAACAACGAACACGCTGCTGAAATCAACATGCTTGAAAGAATTACCGAAATCAAATAAATCATCCGCACCTTCTTGTATTGCTTGAATTTTTAATCATGATTGTTTATTAAAGTGATCGCCGCTATATCTCTCGATGATTTCAACCAGTTTCGGATAATGAGAACCGCGCCAGTATATTTTTTTGCAGTCCTTACATTGATAGAATTCGTTGAACTCTTTTGCCGTTCCCGGCAGAAGAAAAGATGAAATTATTTTCTTCTCAGTAGGAATCAGTTTTCCGTTACAGTTCATGCAAAGGCTGAAGGGTTTCATGTTTGCTTTCAAATTGAAAATTTCCCAGACTTCGTCCAACTGCTCGTCAGTGTTTTTTGATCTCAGCCACCGTCCTTTAGCCACCTTGTTTCTCATGAGAAGTTTTATATCTCTCGTCAGGACTGTTCTGTCCTCGATATAAGATATTTCCGCGATTTGGGAATCCTCGAAATCATTCCTGTATTTGCTGTCAAAACCGAGGAGTCTGAGTTTTCTCGTCAGAGCTCCCAGATGCACGTCAAGAACGAACTTAGGAGATTCTTTCATATCTTGTTTCAGAGGGAATACTTCAATCCTGTCATCGTTTCCGACTCTGTAATCAAACGATACCAGTAATCCGTTTACAAGGATTTGACCCGCCTCGGGATGAGGTATGCCCTGGCTCTCCATAACGTCTTTGACTGACGAACTCGTACGAAGCTCGATAGTTATGTAATTCAACTTCAAGGCTTCAGGAAGAAAATCGTTGAGACATCCGTGAAACAGAATCTTTACTGCCGGCATGGTGAAAATGATGAACTGAAAAATTCACTCACTTAATTCTCAATGAAAATGATCACAGTGATTTTCGGTGCGAACTGGTTTATTGAGGTATTTTCTCTCCAATTGATTTCTTTTGATCTTATCCCACGCTGAATTCAAAAGAAAAGCCGCTGTGACGTCCGTGTTCACTACTGCAATATCCATTGCATAATAAAAGTTATCGGAGGGATTAAATGTTTTGCCGAATAGTGAAACCGGAATCAATAATAAAGACATAAAAAGAATTTTCATTTTTACCCCTTTTTGCCGGTCGGAAATTCTAAATCAATATACCACATCTTGAGCGTTAACTGAATCGAGTGAGTTATAAAACGACTGAACAGGATAATCGGCGTTCTATGACCTTTACTGCGGCTCCAGGATTAATTAATATTAATCGGTGGAATTTCTTTTTATGACACTTGTCCTCAAGGGGAATATAATAACGTCATTATCCGGTTTACAGGAAACCTTCATCAGTATCCCGTATATTTTCGCGACTCTTATATTATTTGTGATTATCTTTTCAGTAATAAAGTATTTTTTTGAAATCTATTTTTATTTCAAATCAGCGAAAAAATT